>JBDSDS010000321.1:0-6020 GCA_039920445.1 Chloroflexia bacterium | reverse complement strand
CTTTGTACCAGGCACGAGATTACAGGGATAAGAGCCGAGGCGCATCGTGCCGCCCATGTCGGCTATATCACGCTGATCGGGCATTATGTCAATCACAGGGTCGGCGCAACGCTGGTCGATCTCGGTTGTGAACGCGCCGGGGAGGCCGAGCACGTTGCGAGCGAACTCGATCACCGCCATCTGGAGGCCATAGCATAGGCCGAGGTAAGGGATTTTGTTTTCGCGGGCGTATTGAGCGGCTGTGATCTTGCCCATTACACCCCTGTCACCGAAGCCGCCCTGCACCACTATGCCGTCTACACCCCGAAGGAGGTCGTCCGGCCCCTGCTGCTCCAATGTCTCTGTGTTCACCCAGCGAATATTCACCTTCACGCTATGATGTGCCCCCGCGTGCCGTAACGCTTCGGCAACGCTGATATATGCGTCATGAAGCTCAGTGTACTTGCCGCAGAGGGCAACGGTCACGAGGCCGCTGGTGGCGTCCATCCGCTCTACAGTCTGCTTCCAGCTTGAAAGGTCAGGGGCGTGGCCGCCGAGGTTGAGCTTGTCTACAATGTAATCACCCAGCCCGCGCTCTTCAAGCAACAAGGGGACATGGTAAATATTGCTCACTGTGGGGAGGGGCACGACGGCACGAGGCTCGACATCGCAGAAAAGGGCTATCTTAGAGATAATATCTTCGCCTACATGCTGGTCTGAACGGCAGAGGATTACGTCAGGGTTGATCCCGATGGAGCGCAGCTCTTTGACCGAGTGCTGGGTCGGTTTGGTCTTTAGCTCGTCGGTGGCGGTTACCTGGGGCAGGAGGGTGAGGTGCATGTAGAGGACGTTCTCACGCCCAGCGTCGCGGCGCATCTGGCGGATCGCTTCGAGGAATGGCAGGCCTTCGATGTCGCCGACCGTGCCGCCCACTTCGACGATAACTACATCGGGCGCGCCGGTGCGGCCAACCGCCGCGATGCGTGACTTTATCTCGTTTGTGATGTGAGGGATGACTTGCACCGTGGCGCCGAGGAAGTCGCCCCTGCGCTCTCGTGCGATAACCGAGGAGTAGATGAGGCCGGTCGTGACGCTCGATGCCTGGGTGAGATTTTCGTCGATGAAGCGCTCGTAGTGGCCGAGGTCGAGGTCGGTCTCAGCGCCGTCGTCGGTGACGAAGACTTCGCCATGCTGGTAAGGCGACATCGTGCCGGGATCGACGTTTATATAGGGGTCGAGCTTTTGGAGGGAGACAGAGATGCCCCGGCTCTTGAGCACCCGCCCGATAGACGCAACCGTGATGCCCTTGCCCACGCTAGAAACCACACCGCCGGTAACGAATATATACTTGACCATATCTCCCCCCTTCCCCTTCGGGAATTATGAGTTTTGAGTTTTGAATTAATGTTCGTTCTCTAACTCAGAATTCATAATTCAAAACTCATAATTTGGCTAAGCGGCTTGTGCCTGGGCTTTTCTCCTGGGGATGACGCAGACATCCACTCCGGCGGCTATGTGCAGGTTGCCGACCTTACTATCAAGGGTCTGTAGGATGTTGTCAAGCTCGGCAGTTGCGGTGTAGACCTCGATGTGGACGCCCAACGGATTGGTGCCGATGTAGCAGTTGAACTCGGCGTCAGGGTAGTTCATCTGGATCGCCGATTGCACGCGGCTGATCACCTCCTGTATCCGCTCGTTGCGCAGGTCCACGTAGACCAACTCAGGCGATACCACCGGCATAGTGGCCTCAGCCATCCCTATCTCCTGCCCACTCCCTACCGCATACAGTTCGCTCATCCTGTCCCCCCTTCCCCTTCGGGAAATTACGAATTACGAATTACAAATTACGAATTATCTTATCTCAATTTGTAATTCGTAATTTGTAATTCGTAATTACCGCTAGGTTCTCGCCTCCAGGACGACTACCCTGGTGCCTTCGTCGAAGTCCGAACTTTTGGCTACCAGTTTGTCTTGAGGCGTGTACTCCTTGATGCCCATTTCTTTGGTGAACTTTTCCAGCATCTCTGTACCCGCGCCGTTGGCCGCTGAGTAATGCATTGGGATCACTATGTGCGGCTCAAGCTGGCTGATTACTTCGGCGGCTCGGGTAGCCGTGAGGCTGGTGTTCTCGTCTATCGGCAAGAGCAGCACGTTCACTTCGCCGATGGCCTCTATCTGCTGGGTGTTCAATGTATGACCCAGCGAACCGAGGTGGCAAACTACCAGGTCGTCCAGGTGAAATAGGAAGATGCAGTTGCGTCCCCTCTCGGCGCCCTTATTGTCATCGGCGAACGACCATATGCTGGTGACGAATATGTTCCGCACCTCGAACTCGCCAGGGCCATTCACTACATACGGCTCGCTTTTCACCGATGCAACGGCGTTGTGGCCTGGGTGGTCGTGGCTGACCGTGACTATATCGCCCTTCTGGTTCAGTGTGCCGAGACCAACGCTTTTGTCGTAAGGGTCGGTGATAATGACGGCGTCTTTGCTCTTGATGCGGAAGCAGGAATGGCCTAACCAGGTTATCTCTGACAATGTGGTTCTCTCTTTCGTAGGCAGAAGGCACTAATCACTCAATCTCGCGCTCTCATTATCGGCACGCCTTCTGCAATCACCTGTAATTGTACCAATTTAGGGGGTCCAGACGCAATTGTTGAAAAGATGTGCGTAATCTATTTGACCGCGTAAAGAGTGCCTACCTCACTTCCAAAATAGACTGTGCCATCGGAAACTGCGGGAGCCCCTGATGTGCTACCTGTTGCACTGTACTTCCACAATTCCTGTCCATTATGCGCATCCACTGCGTGAAGATAACCAGTCAAATGCCCACCGACGAGTACAGTGAGGATGTCCCCAGAGGTGCTCCCAAAATAGATGATTCCGTCAGCAATAACAGGGTCAGAGTAGAAATCGCCATCTGCTTGGAGCCGCCACTTCTCCTTGCCTGTTTGCGCGTCTACCGCATACAGGGTTCCTTGATTTGTAACGTAGACCGTGCCATATGCCACGGCAGGAGCAGTTGCTATGCCTGACCCTGGGTTATAGCGCCACTTTTCTTGTCCGCTTCTGGCATCTAGCGCCAAAACTCCCTCTTCATATGTACTCACATACACAACGCCGTCCGTGACCGCCACTGCTCCTGCAATCCCCCCGCCCGTGGCTTTGAGCCTCCATTTCTCCTTCCCTGTTTTGCTGTCTAGGGCATAGAGGTCGGTGGCCCGATCAATATCCGGACTGAAGGTGCCAATGTAAACGGTTCCGTCATACACAGTGGGAACAGATCTGGTAACGCCGTTCAACTTCACCTTCCATTTCTCCTTCCCTGTCTCGCTGTCGAGAGCATAGAAGTTACGCCAACCTCCAAAGTAAACTGTCCCACCATCAACTACTGGGTCTATATAGTAGCTATCATCAGAACCTTTCTCAGGTTGGAATATCCACCTCACCCCACCTGTGGCAGTGGTCATGGCATAAAGCTCTTCCCGTCCACCTACGTAAACAGTATCCCCAGCAACGGCGGGAGCAGAAGTGCTCTGAGTATCTGGTAGCTCGCGGCTCCACTTCTCTGCCCCGGTTGTTATATCTACCGCATACACGTCACCATCATGACCGAAGTAAACAGTGGAACCCTGGATAGCAGGAGTAGTAATCGATCTTATATCACCAGTCTTGAACTCCCATTTCAAGCCGGTCAGTTGCCGGACTCCCTTTGTCACATAGACCCCAGTACCATGCACGTTAGCGCGTACCATAGCTCCGTTAGAGTTGGGCTGCGGGGCGCTAACCTGGGTCGGTGTGGGCCACGGGGTTGGAATAATGGCGGGTCCCAAGCCACTCCCAGCAGGTGTAGAGCAACCACTTGCCATCGACAGTAATACAAGAAGAGAGATAGCAACGCTAGTGGTCTCGATAGGCTTTGATCTTTGCACTGAACCCTCCTTAGAGCACATTCTCTACTTTAATCAGGGGATAGTGTAGCGTACAATATTTATTGGGTTAACGTATGGAAACAGCTAGCGCCTACCGCCATGAGCCTAGCCTGACAACGCTACTAAATCAAAAAGGGACTGCCGTGTTGCAGTCCCTTTTGTTACGTCCCAAACCCTGTAAAGCTAACAAAAACCCTAAAAATATGTGGAAAACCCTATTGACAGCCCCTTAAGCATCACATCTGTCATGCTTGCAGTAGGAGTATCAGCGGCAATAGGCATCTTCTTTGAGGTAGCACCCGCCTGGCGAGCCGCCCGACTCGACCCAATCGTCGCACTTCGCCACGAATAGGAGTTCTCACCCAATTTAGGGAAGGAAACATGTAGGGGGTGAACCTTGTGTTCGCCCCTTTTCGATTCTAGCGACCTCCCCGCTGATTCCACGCCTGCCGCCCCAGGAAACCGAGGAGTACATCGTAGGGCGGCTTATTTTCCGGGTGAGATTCGTACCTGGCGCGCTCAAAATACTGGACCGTGTAGGTCTTGCCGTTGCTGCTCTTCTCTTGAAACTCTTCGCTGATCGGGTAGCCGTTCACGAAAAGGCCCCCGTGCTGCTGCCAGTAGTTGTAGAAGAGCAGGCTGACGTTGTGTCCGGTCTCCTTGAAGTACTGGTGCCGCCCGTCGTTCAGGGGCGCTGCGGTTGGGTCAACCGCGTGGAATTGACGGCCAAGCAGACCTATCAATACTTCGTAGGCCGTGCCTTTATTCTCAGGGTGCAACTCGAACCTTGCGCGCTCGAAGTATTGCACCGTATACGTTTTGCCGTCGGTGACGCTCTTTTCGTCGAGCCAGCCTGAGATCGGGTAGCCGAACTGGGCGATGCCGCCGTACCTCTGCCAGTAGCCCTCCATCTGCTTGCAAATGCTCTGGCCGGTCTGGGGGAACTTCGCGCCGCCGTCGCAGGGGCTAGGTCCGTTCTTCCACTGGCTCACATACTGCCTTGTCAGGTCAAGGTAGCGGCTGCCATAGGCCGCGCTCGGCTCGATCTGCGTGCCCTCGTACCACTCATTGAAGCTGGTGATTGTTATCCACTCCGGGTTGCTCGCTGTGGCCCCTCGCCAGGCCTCTTCGTACAATGCGCCGTCGCGCCGTGGGAAGACCTTAGCCTGGTTGCGGGGAGGCTGCACGCGGCTCTCGTCCCAGCCGGGAATTACTCCCGCCGTCCACAAGCGGTTGGTCTTGTTTGCCTTGTTATAGGCGTCGATGTGGCCTCGCCATTGGGCGTTCACCTGCGCCACATTCGTATCTTTCGTCCACTTTCCCGCACTGTAGAGGTGGATAGTATCGAATACATCCAGGTAAACACGGTCTGTGGTATCGACAGACCAGATTTGGGTGTTGTTCGGGTCAACTCGCTGGCGTACGGCGCGCCATGCTGCCGGGCTGCCGAGAGATTGGGGCGACCAGAAGAAGACTACGGGCTTGCCATTCCAGCGCAAGAAAGCAGGGTGGTTGCCGAAGCGATTGAGGGCCGATTGAAGCTCGGCGGCTACGTCCCCACGCTGCATGATAGTGTTGGTCTCGAAATAAAGGGTCGCCTGAAAGTTATGCGTCTTCGCGGTATCGAGGAGCTTCTGGAATAAGGCGTCGGTCGGCGTACCTGTGCCGGTCCACGCGCTGATGAAGGCGTCAATCCCCGTGCTCTTGGCTTCCCTTACCTGCCGGTCGATGACATCTGCATGTTCCGAGTTGTACGGCGTGGCCGGACGGTCGCTCATCTGGCCTTTATCGAAATCCACAGGGCTGAACCACATGTAGTGGAACGCCAGGACGAGTTTGCTGCCTGCTTGAGTAGCGCTTGCTCCTTTTATTGCTAGAGGGGTCCCCTTCAAGGTTACCAGTGAAATGCTAATCAGGAAGGAGAGGGCTAGAACAACGCTATGTACAGAACTTATCGAACGTCTGTTGAACGCCACAGGAGATAGATTCTTCATGGGACAAGTCACTCTTCAGTTGAGTATAAGGTGCGAAAGTTTTCTTCGCGCTCAAATAGGTCTTTTCACACGTAAGTAAACTCTATAACTTCGTAGAGACGCGTATAGACGTATA
>JBDSDS010000320.1:0-5584 GCA_039920445.1 Chloroflexia bacterium | reverse complement strand
CAAGTTGCAACATACCGCTCCCCGCGAAGGCCAACCCTGCGATGAGCGCGCCGACAGGACTAACTTCCTGGTAACGAGCAAAGAGATACATCCCAACACCTGCAAGCAACACGTTAAAGAGTGTGAGAAATTGAATTGCTCCAGACAACGGCAACAGCCACAGGAGCCAAGTTAGCGGATAATAGAGTTGGCTTTGCGAGTTCGCGGCGTAGGGAAATCCCCCGAATGAGTTAGGGTCCCACATCGGCCATTCGCCATCGAAAACAGCGTCCCTGGCGAAGACCATTGACGGCAAGTATAGCAATGTCGCGTCGGCCAAATTGGGGTTTGTTATTGGCTCATGAGGTAATTGGCTCCAGGGAGACCACAAAGCAAGTGTTTCTGAGGGAACCGGTACTCTCCCGGCAAACATAGGCAGACATAACAGGCAAGCAAACAGGAAAATAACCGCAATGGGACCTATATCTCGCCGTCCGAAGCCTAAGTCAGAATGAGTTGGTGAGGGATTAGGTGTGTAGGGAATTGCTTGCACAGGCTCATCGGCTACAGTCAGGGACATACTATGATATTGGGGCCGAAGCAGAGTTTTGTCAACCGCCAGACCCCTCTATCAAGACCATTGTCACCCGAGTGGATAGGATATCAATAACCTGTTACGCGGTCTATCATGCCGCGTTCCTTAGCCTGTACCTCCACCCAGTTATAGAAAAAGTAGGCCACGACAACACTCACAAAGGTAGAAACGAGGAGGATCAGGAATAGCTGATTGTTATCAAAAGCCGCAAGTAAAGGACTGACGGCCTGGATAACTACGGTGCCGTCTGGCTGGACAGTTGAAGAAGTCAAAATACCGCCGGTCAGCGCACGACGCATGCCTTCAAGCCAATATGTAATCGGCAATCCCAGCCCTATTTCTTTGAGAACAGGCGGTAATATATCGACAGGAAAGTATGCCCCGCTAAAGAGCAAGAGCGCCCCGCCTACTACCTCGCCGATAAAAGCCCCGTGCCGGGCAACCACCAGCGCCACGCCTGCCATTATGAGGCCCAGAGCCGACAACATTACCGTCCCGACAACTGAGTACGCTGCTAACCAACCCCACTCTATTCGACCCCCATCTATATGCAGTCCCAGGAAGAGCAATCCGGCCCCAAGCAGGATCACCGTCGTAAGGAGGCCCATAGCGAGCTTGGCTACCGACCTGCCCACGAGATATGCGAGTTTGCGCGCAGGAGACGTGTAGATGTACTTGAGCATCTTGTAGTTTTCGCGGTCGTCGATAATCGCCCACGACATACCTGCCAGACCACTGATAACCACCATAAAGAAGGCATTGCTGATGAACAGGTAATCAAAGAAGCCGTCACGGCTGCCGCCGACGATGACCTGGTACATGACAACCAATATCAGCGCGGACGCCAGCGGACGCAGCACAGCAAAGATGAAAAACACAAGTGGGTCTGCCCAGTTGCTTTCCAGTTGCCAGCCTAGCCAGGTGGCTATCTTCAGAGTGCGAAGGTTTTCCCCACGTCGCGAAGCACGGTTCGATATGCGGGTACTCTCAGCTTTGGCGTCTACCATAAGTTCAGGCCTCATACAGCATGGTTGAAGGGATGCATGGCTGTTCTACTGCCATCGAAGGCTCAGTCGCGCCTCCACCCTGGCGAGGTACTCCATTCGTTTGAGAAGCAGATACGCGCCGGTAACAAAGATGATACCCAGAACCGACAGGATCAATAGTTCGATTACAGGCGAAAATACACCCACGAGTTGGCCTGGGAAGAGAAGCTGACGCATCGCATCCAGGCCCAGGCTCACCGGCACAGCGCCCGAAATGAAAGTGAATAAGGCTGGAATCGACTTGAACAGGTTATTCAACGGGAAATTCATGCCGGACAGGAAGAAGACAGGCTCCTGTAACGCTAACGACACCTGCCACGCCTCGCGTCCCCACATCAGGAAGACCGAACTTAGCATCATCCCCATCCCATATAGCGCAAACATGGTCACGAAAAACACCAGGGCCGCGAAGGCCCATTGGCTGCCGTCGAACTGGACATTGAATAACAACGTGCCTGTAACGCCAATTGCCGCTGCCCGAACACTGCTCATGTAAAGGCCACCCACGCCCATGCCTGTCAGCAAGGACATAAGAGGGGCAGGCGCTATTATGTAAAGTTCGAGAAGACCCGCCTGCTTGTCCCAGTACAGTTGGGAAGCCATCATCCAAAGCACATTCAGCCAGAACGTAGCCATTACCCCGCCCAGAACCACAAAACCGACATAAGCTTCGGGAGCGTCTAATGCGCGATACAAGAAGACAAACGCCGAAGTGGTAATGAGGGGAACTATGACCTCGAAGAAGACCCAACTCGGTTCGCGATTCATGCCCCAGATACGTGGGTAGCCACGCGCAAATGCGCCCCGCACGAACAATCCTAATCCTCGACTTCTCTTCACGTAATTCTCCCTCGGACAGTGACCAGTGATAATGTACAGGACTTACGCATCCACGCGCCTAAGCAATGCCTGCTTCGTGCCTGATTTGCGTAAGTCCTGATGTAATCAATTCGTAATTCGTAATTCGTAATTTCCTTACGCCTCGTCCTCCGAGGAGAGGCTTCGTCCGACCAGCTTGACAAACACATCTTCCAGGGTCGGTTCCCGCTTCTGCAGGTTGATAATGCTACCACTTTGCTCGGTGAGCGCCTGAACTACAGAGCCTATGACCGACTGGTCTTCGAGTATGTAACTGAGCTTGTAAGCTGTGCCGCTCGCGTCAGGGTCGCCCGCGACCCCGACCACACCTGGGGTCTTAGCCAACTCTACGAGCGACTCAGGGGCCAGCCCGGAGGCCGTAATCTCGAAAACAGGCCGCTTTTGCAGCATCATCTTGAGGTTGGTAGGAGTGTCACACGCCAATACTTTCCCTTTATCAATTATGGCGATGCGGTCGCACAACTCATCGGCCTCAGCCATATAGTGGGTGGTCAGCAGCAGGGTACGTTCCGGGTTCTTTCGCAGCCAGTCTTGCGTAAACTCTCTGGCGATACGTGCCGCGTGGACATCGAGGCCGAGTGTAGGTTCATCGAGGAACATCACCTTTGGGTCTGTCACGAACCCCCTGCAGAAGTTCATGCGTTGGCGCTGACCCGTGCTTAGAGTGCTGAGGAGCGCATTCGCCTTATCGTCCAACTCCACGATCTTGAGTAGCTCATCGATGCGAGCATAGGCTTCCTTCCACGGTACACCATAGAACTGACTGAACATCCAGAGGTTCTCTCGCACCTTTAGGATTCCATAGCCGCTCGTTTCCCCTCCACTTACCATGTTGATCCGACGCCTGACCTCGTCTGCGTCTTTGACAACGTCCAGGCCGTCGACGTAAGCCACACCACTTGTCGGTGTAAGTAGAGTCGTGAGGATTTTGATCAGGGTAGTCTTTCCAGCGCCGTTAGGTCCGAGCAGGCCAAAGAGTTCCCCTTCATAAACCTCAAGGCTTACGTCCTCAAGCGCCACGAGGAGCTTATCGGATTTGCTTTTCTCCTTCCCCTTCCGCTCGCCTTTGACCTTATAAGTACGACCAAGATTCTGCACACGAATAGCGGCGGGTCGATCGCCCGGATTGACACTAGACGGGGTGGCTTGTTCCAACGGGGATTCTATCTCTGATTCAGAAGGGAATGGTCCAACCTGTTCCTCGATTGAGGGCTTCTCTACGCGTGTCCCAATACTCATGTCCTGTAGCCTTTCGCGTTAGTAATGCGGAGTTACTCTGAGTTACTCTGGGGTGCGAGTGTTCATCAATAGGTGGTCTAAGCACAGCGCCTTGGGCAGCCTGCCAAGTCGTCGTTAAGGTAAGACCGTTTTCATAGGATAACATCTTCAAGCAACCAGCGCATCAGCCATCCTGTGCAGAAATGGTAGGTCCGTGGGAGTACTTGTACGCTTTCGCAGAAGAAGGCCACTTGTCCTACGGTATGGATAAGATGTATAGTATTGTTTAGGAGTTGAGCACAGGCGAGCAGGCGCACAGGAGATACAAAGACGATGACACTCCTTTATATCGCTATCATTACTCTGCTATCCTACTTGATCGGCGGCATTCCGGTCGGATCGATAATAGCACGTATCAACAAGGTGGATATCAGCAGCCAGGGCAGCGGCAAGACAGGCAGTACGAATGTGCTCCGGTCGGTTGGGCGTCGAGCAGCCGCCCTGGTCTTATTCGGCGACTTCCTGAAGGGTACTGCCGCAGTGCTGGTTGCCCGCTTCCTGGCGGTTGCGTTGATGCCGGGCGAGGAAAGACTGAGTTTCGCCGGGGTTTCATTTCTACTGCTCACGCTCGTCAGCCTTATCTCGGCTGCGGCGGCAGTCGCCGGACATGTCTGGTCGATTTATCTACGTGTTACTCAGGGTAAATGGCAGGGTGGGCGAGGGGTGGCAACCGCGCTTGGAACCGCATTGGTCGTGAATCCCTTGGTGGTCGTGGTGGCCGTGCTGGTGGCGGTGCCGACCATTATCATCTCGCGCTACGTGTCCCTTGGGTCTATACTGGGTACCGCGGCAGGTGGCTTGAGTATAGTGCTGATGGTATTGCTCGGTCAGATGGACCCGCTTTCCATTCTTTTCATCTTCCTGGCCGTATTTATCATAGCGGCGCACCGGGACAATATAGAGCGTCTGCTCAAAGGCACGGAGCGCAAAATCGACGACCGCCTGAAGGTATAAGGCAAGGCTACAGGGGCCAGGACGCGGTCGGAATTGCGACCAGCACCATGAGTAAGCTCAGATCGAAAAATAGCGTCGCCTGCCGACCCTTTGCCTTCGATCCCTCTGCCTTCTCGGACCGTGCACGTCCGACATGGGCCAGCCCAATCGCCGCCAGCATCAGCCCAGGGTGTATCCACCCAAGAAACGTATCGCCGGCCCACCCAGAGCCTAGTACCCAGACAACTAACCCAATCAGTGCCTGTATGTCCATCGTAAGTGGGAAGAAAAAGGAGAGGCGTTCCGCAACCCTATCCCAGGGGCGCGCTCCTGTTGCAGCTAGCACGGCAAATGCTATCGCAGCCAGGGCGACAAGAAGGACCACCCAGCGAAAGACGCTGTGTAGATCGACAAGAAGATCCATAATGTCCCCCTTCCTCGCTACCGAATCAGGTCTGAGAGAGCCTGCCTGAATATTGCGCTGAGTAGGTCAACCTTGTAGCCGTTATGCGCCAGTGGGGCGGCTCCTTCAACAACCAGCGTACCGAGCGCCTCGAAATCGAGATCAGTCACGGCACGCCCGGAAATCTGCCTCTCAACGCTTGACACGCGGAACGGGATCGGCGCGACACCGGCAAGCGCAACTCGCACATTTTCAACCCGCCCCCCATCGACATCTGCGCTGAGAGCTACCCCGGCAAGTGCGAATGCCCAGGTCGCCCGCGCCATCACCTTTACATAGCTCGATCTGCGAATAGTGGAGGGTTGAGGCAACTTGATGCCGGTAATAAGCGCGCCTTCCGGTAGATTGGTATAGGTGCGACGGTCATCGGTTGGAAGGGCAAAGAAGTCAGCCACTGGCATTTCTATTTCG
>JBDSDS010000319.1:0-3034 GCA_039920445.1 Chloroflexia bacterium | reverse complement strand
GCGGCTCTCACGTAACCACAACCACATGAGATACCCGCCAGCTATTTCGGCGAGGCCAGCCAGTGCGAACAGTAAGACTGAGCGTGCAAACTCCATGCTACCTATCCTCCTTACAACAGGATACTCTATTCTTGTTCTACTTATAGAGATGGTCTAACGTAGGCAAGAGAGCATCCCAGGCATAGCGGGTTGAGACGAGGGTGCGGGCGGCGGTGCCGAGGGCGGCGCAATGGGCGGGGTCATCGAGCAGGGTGAGTGTTGCCTGGGCGAAGTCGGATGCTGAATTTGCAAGGAGCAAGTGCTTGTTGTGTTGGACATCTATTCCATCTGCCCCCATTGGAGTTGAGACGACCGCACAGCCCATCGACATTGCTTGTAGCACCTTCAGGCGTACTCCGCCGCCCATACGCATGGGGACCACGTAGACGTCGGCAGACGCCACCCAGGGTCGGGGATCGTCTACTGTGCCTGTGACTGTGATACCTGGAGTCTCGCTTAGTGAGAGGACCTGGGGGGAAGGGTTGCGCCCAACGATGAAGAAACGCGCTCCGGGCCGCTCTGTCTTGATGAGAGGCCAGACATTGCCCGCGAACCAGAGGACAGCATCGACGTTGGGTCGGAAGTCCATCGTGCCGTCGAAGACGAGGGTAGGGTTGCCGGACGTGGGTACTTCTTCTCGCGAAAAGGAATCTTCTCTTGACCAGTAGGTGGGGTCTACACCGTTGGGCAGTAAAGTTGTGCGCGCTGGGATGGATGGGGATAAGCGGCCCAGGGCGCGGGCATCGGCTTCCGAGACAGCCAGGATATGGTCGCTTGCCAGGCAGAAGTCGCGCTCGAACTTACGCAGACGCCACCACTGCGCTAGCGAGTAGAGAGCTTTGGGCAGCCTTTGTAGGTGAGGGAAGTCGGTGGTGAAGGCTCGGCGCTGAAGAAGGTACTCGGCGTTGTGGGCGTCGTACGTTATGGACGCCTTGATTCTGCGCTTGGAGAGTATGCCACGCGCAAACAGAGCGTAAGGGGCCATCTCTATCCCTTCAGTGTGAATGGCGTCGAAGGCTGTGGTCTCGGTCAAGATGCGGATACGCTCGCGCATCAGATCAGAGTGAAGCCGCCACGCCATGTCGGGAAGAGGGGAGAGGGCAAGGGTCTTGAGGCGCTGGGCTGTCGTGCGAATGGGCGGGGGCAAGATTTCTACATGCTCGCACGCTTCTGCCAGCCTCGATTTTTCCACAGGGCCGTCGGGCGCGAAAGTGAGGAGGGTGACTTTGTGCCTGCGCGCCAGGTAAAGGAGTATATGCAGGTTGCGTATCGCCGCGCCCTGGCGTGGAGGGTCGGGCCATTGAGGGGCGAGTACGAGGATGTTCATAGAATTATGAGTTTTGAATTATGAGTTTTGAATTGATGGGACATAGTTTATAGAATGGCTAGCAGCTTGGGGGCGAAGATGAGGAGGCCGACGATTAGTGAGGCGATGGCGGTGAGGAGGACTATGCCTGCTGCTACGTCTTTGGCTACTTTGGCCAGGGGGTGGTATTCGGTTGTGACGAGGTCGACCAACGATTCTACCATTGTATTGACCATCTCGGCTGCCAGCACCAGGGCGACCATTGTTGCGAATACGGCCCATTCGGTCAGGCTCAGGTTTAGGAGAAGGCCGACGATGACGCCTGTTATAGCGGCGGCTATATGTATGCGGAAGTTGCGCTGGGTGACAAGGCATTAGCGCAGACCGGCGAAAGCATAGCCGAAGCTCTCGGTGATTTTGGATTTTGGATTTTGGATTTTGGGTTGTATATCTGGCATTGCACTAAATCTACAACCTGGAACTCAGAATTAGTTCGCTCTGGCGGACGTGCATCTTCTCTTTGTCTTCCTCACTCGTGTCGTCGTAGCCGAGGAGGTGGAGCAGACCGTGTGTGAGCAGGGTAGCGACTTCTTCCTTGATAGAATGGCCGTAGTCGGGGGCTTGTTCGGCGGCGCGGTCGTAGGAGATTGCTATGTCGCCCAGGTAGGGTGGGCGCTCGGATGGGGTGATGAAGTCACGGTCGTCTTCCATGCCGCCCATGCCAAAGGAGATAACGTCGGTCTTGTAATCATGGCCGAGGTACTCTTTGTTTAGAGCGTGTACTTCTTCATCCGTGGTGATGACCACGCCTACCTCCAATGGACCTTTTACTCGTTCTGCCTGTAATACCGATACGGCCAGCCGTCGAAGGGCAGCCTCATCGACAAGCCCTTCGTATTGCGGATCGTACTGGATAGTTATCTCAAATAAGGCGTCAGGCAGGACGTCGGGAGTGGATGGTTCGGGCTGCATGAAGGCTAGATGTCGGCGGTCTGGGGCTTTGGGTCAGAAGTGGGCTTCGTGCCGTTCGCATGATTACCGTTCGCAGTAGCAGCGTGTCCATTTGCGGGTGCAGACAGGACTGATTCCGCGACTGCGTTCTCGGCGCGAACTTTCGGGGATTCGGGGTAAGAGACGCGCGGGTGGTATATACCCTTGAGCATACTGACGAACGCCTCCTGGATGCGGGCGATGTCGCGTACGGTGAGGTCGCATTCGTCTAGCTGGCCGTCTTCGATGCGCTCGCTGATAGTTTTATGCACCACATTGGAGATGGCATCTTCGGGGAGCGACAATTTATCTGTGTAGAGGTCGGACCCCTCGGTGGCATCGTTATTAGGGTTGGTGAGCCTGTCGAGAGCGCCATTCTGGGCCATAGCCCGCACTGTCGCTTCCACGCCATCGGCCAGCATGAGGATAGCGTTCTCTTTGGTCTGCGGCTTCGGGCCCGGGTAGCGGAAGTCGTCCTGGCTAACTGTGGGGTCTAACTGAAGGGCCTTGTAGTAGAAATATTTGATAAGCATTGTGCCGTGGTGCTGGGGGATCGCGTCGAGCACGCGACGGGGTATCTTGTACTTCTGGCCGAGCCTTATGCCGTCACGCACATGCTCGGCTATGATCTTCGCGCTGGCGTGAGGGTCCATCTCATCATGCACGTTGCGTATACCCGACTGGTTGTCTATGAAGTAG
>JBDSDS010000318.1:0-5518 GCA_039920445.1 Chloroflexia bacterium | reverse complement strand
ATCAATTATTCCGGTAAGGCCCCCGGACGGAAAACCTGCGATATTTGTCTGGCTACTTGGCAGAAGCGGTTGCCACATAACATTGCCGACGAAGTAAAGCATAGGCATCCAGATCATCGTGCCCATGATGTACCAGAGCGACACGAACAGCTTCTTTTCCTTGCGTCCGAGGATCGTCTTGAAGATGTTGTATGCGGCGAGCAAAAGGGCGACCATTACCATTACGTCTAGAGGCCAGATCAGTTCGGCGTACTCACGAGCTTGCGTCAGGCCGTTCGACAGCGTCAGGTAGGCGCCAATCCCCATCATATTCCAGAGGACCATCGTGATGTTGCCGAGCGTCTCACTATGCAGCTTTACTCCGCATAGGCGCGGCACGATATAGAAGAACGCGCCGACCTGGGCCATCGAAAGCCAGAGGAATAGCACGCCGTTGGTGTGCATTTGCCGCATACGGCCAAAGACGAGCCAGGGGATACCTGCCAGGAAATCTGGGCTTATCATCTCCATTGCGGCTATCAGGCCGACGAAGTCAGCAAAGGTTAGCCAAAAGATAGCAGAATAAAGGAAGTTACGTGACGCGCTTCCCTCACTGGATAAAAAGCCCGCGCGGCCCTGCGCGTACTCTAAGTCCCTGACTGTGCTCATTCCCTCTCCCTTGACCCTGAATTCAAACCGTGTTATTTATCACGCGTTTCGTTGGTGCCTGCCCAGTCACCAATAGTCTAGTCCCTAACTTGCGAAGCGCTTCATAGCGTAAGCGACAGCTCCAGCTGAAATTGCTATGACGAGGCCGAGCGTAGCTATATTGCCAACCTCATTCTCTTCGGTCGTCTCAAACAGCAGCGAGTTCCAGGTTGAGACCGATTTCATGCCCCTCGCTTCGCCCTGTGCGCCGTTCCAGATGCCGAATGCAACGGCGCTGTTTACACCTCTCGCAAGCGGCGCTGAAGCGAAGTCGCCCTCGTAAAGAGCACGGTAAAAGACAACATGCCACATCTGCCCATCATGATAGGAACGTGCGCGAGGCTCGACACCAGGCGAGTCTACCGCTTTACAAATGCCATTGCTTGTCAGGTTCCGTGTACCGGCAGCCTCCATAGATGCGACACTCACGTTATCCATGCCTTGCTTTTCGAGCGCTGCCTTCCACTGCCAGATATTCACCTTGCTGCTGCTTTGGCCCATACATTGGTAGGGCAGGTTAGTAGGGTCTATCGGAAACTGAACGGCTGCCGCGTCACTAGGCTGGCTGCCCAGGGTGTCATTGCGGCTCTCGTCTGTCCACGATACTCTAACCGCTATAGTCTGGCCGTCTTCCAAAGCACGCACCTTCACCGACCGTGTGGTGCCCCCACCGGGTTGATATATCTGCTGGGCGCTCATCGGTATCTCTGACTCCTTGGCGCGATCCCACATATCAGATTGTGGGTCGGTCGGGACGGCCTCGACCACACGCACAACATCGACCGAATTTGAAGCCGAAGAAACAAGATGAACGTCAAAAAGGCTCAGCATCACGCCCGCGAACAGAATCAACGCAAGAATACCCAGCGACTTGGTTCTGGGTGAGAGTGTAATGCGGTTACGAAGATAAAACAAAGTTGACATAATAATCTTTAGATCTTCTACCCCTCTGCTATCGGGTGCTCGTCCGCGCTTTTGACAGGTATTCGACCATCAGGTTTAATTCTTCCTCCGTCATCGGCACCGTCGGCATATAAGTTGTATTCATCTGGAAGACCTGCGGGGTTGGCGCTGGTGTGAGATTAGCAGGTACACCCGCGGGTGCCGGGACGGTTGCAGTCGCCCCGACAAGCCATAGGTTAGGTCCACGCTCGTTAGGAGGCACCGACTTCGGGTCTTTGATCCACTTGCGCAGCCAGTCTGCAGTTCGGCGGCTACCGACATCGGTGAGGTCCGCGCCAATTCTGCCGCCACCCTTGCCCAATGCGTGGCAATTCAGGCAGCCTTTCGCCAGAAGCAATTCTTTTACCTTGCCGATCCGTGCCTTATCCGTGAAACCAGGGTACATGGGAAGATCGGCGGCAAGATCTGTAGCCGACGCAGCGTCTTCGATTACTTTGTTCCAATCACCATACTGGATGAAAGCGGTCAGGTCTTCCAACTGCTCATCGTTCAGAGGGCCATTCTCCCGGATGGACCACGGGGGCATCACAATGCCAGGCTGGTTGGCTGGTCGGCCACGAACGAGCGTGTTATAGATAAAGTCATGTGCTGCGTCATCATAGTTCTCGTTCGCTTCGCCGCCGATCTCGGGTCGCCAAATGGTGCGGCTGAGGGCGGGACCAATGCAACCTTCGCCTTGCGGTCCATGACACTGCACGCAATACTGGGCATAAAGGAATTTACCGCTTACGATGGCGTCTTCACGCTGTGTGGCGACCTCTGTCACCCCACGCGGGCCGTCGATGAATCCATAAATTACAAGTGTAAGAAGAGTTACAATTGAGAGCGTGACGCCCAGAATCACCTTATCGCGCATAGCCCCTCCCGGCAAGGCCAGTTCAAGCCCGCCATTCGATCCAGTAAAAAGATGCGAACTAAGCGTTTATTGCATCGCCCGGCTCTGACCGGACGCGCTGCTTAATTTTACCTGTATTGACTATAACCTTGCCGCCCGTGATCTCGATCTCCATAAGGTCGAGCGGACGCGGCGCAGGGCCTGCCACATTTTGCCCATTTTTTAGGTAAATAGAACCGTGACACGGGCAATGGAAAACGCCTACCTCGCCCTGGAACTCTTCGTCGGGCTTCCAGGGTACAGTGCAGCCGAGGTGCGCGCACTTCCAGTAGAGAGCCAGGAAACCTTCCGGCACGTACGACAGAAAGAACTTGCCCTCACGAACCCTGGTCATGCCAGCCGTCTTGTAGGTTTCGATTGACTCGGGAAGAGTGAGTTTGCCGCCGAACGTCCCCACCTTCTTCGGGATGAAGTATAGCAGGAACATCTGGCCGAATCCCCCCAGCATCAAAAGTAGCGATCCGAATAGGCCCCACTTTAGTAGGTCTCTGCGGGTCTGGCCAGGTGCGGTACGCCCGCCCGCCGTGTCTTCGGGACGCGCAGGACCGTCCACGCCCGTTCTAGGCGTCAATGTTTCGCGTGTTCTATCAACAACCTGCATATAATGACTCCTAACTAGGTTACAACAGACTATTCTTATTCATGCGTCGCCGGAAGCGCCCAGGGTGGAAACAACTCCATACCTGGACCTCGCATAGCAGTTCCGACAAAGGTCAGTACAAAGTAGACAACAACGAAACCTGTAAACAGAGCAATTATGATCTCGCTCAGGTCTATACCCTTGTATACTCTCTTGAGCATGAAGACCAGGAGTACAGGGAAGAAGAGGAGGAAAAAGGTCGGGATTAGCCAGTTGACGATTGTTTCAATAAGGATTCCCTGAGCCTCAGCGGTTGCTGTGGCGGTTCCTCCGAGCATCCCGCCCAAAGCCTCGGTCATAAACGAGAGTGGCCCGGCCTGAGTTCCCGTGGCTGGCTCGCTAACAGAGAGCCACTCATCAAACCTTGCCTTTAGCTTGCCGAAATTATCAAGCGCGATCAGCGCGGCGGTGACGGCAATCGTATAAACAGTGGTGAAAAGCGCCACCTTCTTGCCCCGGTCGCTATACCACCATACACCCAGTCCACGGCTGCCTCGGTCAACATAGGGAATAATGGCAAGCAGTCCCAGCGCCACTGTAGGCACGATGACACCGGCGAGCGCCGGGTTCATGTGCAGTAGTAGCTCCTGTAGATTCAGGAAGTACCATGGAGCCTTAGACGGGTTGGGCGTCTGGTCGGGGTTCGCAAGCCCAAGCAGCGGGCCGTTGAACAGGGTACTGAGCAGCACCAGGTTGATCGTAATGACTACAGCGCCGAGGAACTCGATAACAACAAGGTGGGGCCAAACCTGGACAGTATCCACCTCCTGCTCTGCCGGCGTGGTAGGCCGACTCCGAGCGGGTGGTGTGAGAACCTTGGTACCCTTTTGTACAGTTACGTTGGGTTCCTGGGTGGTCAGACGATCTCCGGTGGTTGCCATACTGCTCTCCTTGTACTAGCCTTACCGGACTACTTACTTACCCTGGCCGGCTGCGCGCGCTCCGGCCGGACGGTTGTCTGCGCGCTCGACGATGCGAGATGTAAACGTCAGGCCGCGAGAGAAACCATCTTTGCGTATTCGCCAGAAGTGGACCGCCAGCAATAGCGACATGACGAGCGGCAGTCCGACAACATGCAGCGTATAAAAGCGTATCAGGGCGTTCTGACCTACTACAAAATCGCCAATTAGGAGGAACTTGATGAAGTCACCCAGGAAGGGAGTTGCGCCGACCATATTCACGCCCACTGTGACTGCCCAGAGAGCGAGCTGGTCCCATGGCAGCAGGTAGCCGGTGTAACTCAGGAAGAAGGTTAGAAAAAGGAGTACCACGCCAATCACCCAGTTAAACTGGCGAGGCGCGCGGAATGAGCCTGTATAAAAGACTCGGCACATATGCAGGAAGACCGTGATAACCATACCATGCGCTGCCCACCTATGCATGTTGCGCATCAGGTAGCCGAAGGGCTGGAGAGCCTGGATGTCACGGAGAGATTGCCAGGCCATGTCAACGCTCGGCACGTAGTAGAACATCAAGAGGACACCCGTAAGAGTCAGCACAAGGAACAGGAAGAACGAGATGCCACCCAGCCCGAATGTATAGGTCATCTTGATGGCGTCGGGCCGCGTGCGTATAGGGTGAAGATGCAGGAAGACGCTATTCATAACGGCGAGGGAGCGTCCGCGCACCGAGGTAGGCCAGCCGTTGCGGACGATGGAGCCGCTTACATCTTCCCACGTCCTCTTGCCCAGGGCTGCAGCAGTATCAACGCGCCGCCGCATACCACCAGGGAGTTTGTTGAGGAGATCGCCGGGTCGAGGGAAGCGTGGCACCTTATCGCCAAGCGAGCGAACGGACCTTGCCATTAAATATCTTCCTCCTCTTCAGCGGGGGTGCGTATGGTGCCTATTCGGTCGATAATCACCAAGAGCCAAATGGAAAGCAGCATTGCCGGAAAAATGATGAATGGCTCAATGTTCTCGGTTACTTCCATGGTTCCTCCTGAGCGAAGCGCCACCAGATGCGGCGGAGTCACTGCATTATAGCCTACTCCCTGTACTCGCGCTATGCGGCTAGCGGAGATTATAGCATAAAAAACGTTAATAGTTCATATAAAATTCGATGTGTTTAACAGGGATTTCTCACGCCGCGATTCGTTAGGGGTTAGGGATTAAGGATTAGGGGTTGGTAGCGTGAAGGTAGAACCTAGAATCATGAACTTTGAACTCATTTCTAACCCCCAACCCCTAATCCCCGTTCATCGTACCTGCCTATACAGGGCCACGCACTCCTTAGCGCATCTCTCCCACGTAAAGTTATCGCTTCTTGCTAACCCAGCGCGCTTCATCCTTTGTTCTAGGGCTGTGTCTTTTAGCACGCGCTCTAGCATATTG
>JBDSDS010000317.1:0-4751 GCA_039920445.1 Chloroflexia bacterium | reverse complement strand
GTTGCCACTGCCGAAGGACTTGCAAGACCTGACCTTTTTCCTTACGATTTCAGGTGTTGTTTCGGTGGCGCTAGGCGGGTTGGGCTTCCGGCTGGGCCTCGGCACGCGCATACCCTCGCTGGCAATTACGATGGCGCTTGTCTATCTAGTAGGGGCGGCAGTAGTCGGAGTGAACGTTTTCTATACTTCAATGAATATGTTCCTGAACAAGGAACACGACCTTCCTCTGCTCACCATATTGCTTGTTTTCTCAGCGATCATCTCGCTGTTCTTCGCCTTCTTTCTATCGCAGAGTATGGTATCACGCTTGCGGGACCTGCTCTCTCTATCGAGGAGTGTGGCTGCAGGCGACCTAAGCGCGCGTGTGCCTGTTAATTCTCGTGACGAGATAGGGCAGTTGACCGCCGAGTTCAACTCGATGGTGGTACAGCTTGAACATTCTAAGGCCGAAAAAGAACGTCTGGAGGCTTCGAGGAGAGAACTTATAGCAGCCGTCTCGCACGATCTGCGTACTCCGCTTGCCAGTATGCGGGCCATGGTGGAGGCTTTGAACGACGGCGTGGTAAGCGACTCTGAGACGATCACGCGGTATCTTAGCAACATCCAGAACGAGACTAAACACCTCAGCACGTTGATAGATGACCTGTTTGAGCTATCACAGATAGACGCCGGAGTGTTGAAGCTGCATCTTGAACCGACGTCGATAGAAGACCTTGTGTCAGACACGCTGGAGAGCATGACCGCACAGGCTGAGAAGAAGAATATACGCCTGCACGGCCACGTAGAAGGGGCGCCGGTGCGCGTGCCGCTAGATGCGCCGAGGATGCAGAGAGTACTATACAACCTGATACAGAACGCTATCCGCCACACCCCGGCGGACGGCACCGTAACCCTCACAGTGCGCGGCCAATCGGACCGGATAGAGCTGCTTGTTGCCGACAGCGGCGAGGGGATAGCGACCACCGACCTGCCTCATATCTTTGAGCGGTTCTACAGGGGGGAGCCTGCACGCACGCGCGTTGACCGCGCGGATGCTACAGGGGCAGGGCTGGGTCTAGCGATATCACTGGGAATAGTGGAGGCGCATTGTGGCACGATTACGGCCATTTCGGGGCCGGGAGAAGGTGCCACGTTTCATGTTGTCTTGCCGTCCAGTGCGGCGGCTCATACAGGCATGTCTTTGTAACAGTACAGGTGGCGGCTATCTACGTTGATGATAGCTATCCAGTAGGAGTGGCTAAAAGAGAAGATGCAAAACCGTAGGGGCGGACCAATGTGTCCGTCCTTGCCTGCGTGCCATCCCGACCAGGGCGGACCCGTGTGTCCGCCCCTACATTCCTTTTGTGTGTTTTGAATCGCGTCTGAGGACACGTTGAGAAAGGGTACGCGACCTTAATGGCCGCGTACCCTTTCTAGTTTTCATCAACTGACCACCGATCACTGACCTCTGACCACCGTCTTAAAGCACATCTTTGGTTAGCGTCGCCAGGAACTCGTTGTTCTCTTTAGTCTTGCTGAGGCGGGCGAGCATAAGCTCCAGGCCCTCAGAGCCGCCCAACACTCCGACCATACGGCGCATTGTCCAGACCTGCTTGAGCGTGTTCTCGTCCATGAGCAACTCTTCACGCCGTGTGCCCGACTTTACTATATCCATTGCGGGGAAAATTCGCCGGTCGGCCATCTTGCGGTCGAGATGTAGCTCCATATTGCCGGTACCCTTGAACTCTTCGTATACCATATCGTCCATGCGCGAGCCCGTATCGACGAGGCATGTTGCTATAATCGTGAGCGAACCGCCTTCTTCGATGTTGCGGGCTGCGCCAAAGAACTTCTTGGGTGGGTAGAGGGCTATCGGGTCCATGCCGCCGCTCAAGGTCTTGCCGGACGTGGGCATTGCGATGTTATAGGCCCTTGCAAGCCGGGTAATCGAGTCGAGCAGTATAACGACGTCACGGCCCGCCTCGACGAGCCTCTTGGCCCTCTCCAGGCTCATCTCGGCCACCTTGGTGTGATTCTCAACAGGCTCATCGAAGGTTGAGGCTACGACCTCGCCCTTCACTGACCGCATCATATCTGTGACTTCTTCGGGCCTCTCGCCTATCAGCACTACCATGAGGAAAACGTCGTTCCCATAGTTGGTAGATATGCCGTTGGCGATAGACTTGAGCAGTATCGTCTTGCCCGCTTTCGGTGGCGACACGATCAAACCTCGCTGCCCACGGCCAATCGGGGCGATAAGATTTAGCAGGCGTGTGGAAAGCATCTGCTGAGTAGTCTCCAGATTGAGCATATCGGTCGGGAAGATGGGGGTCAAATCGCCGAAATTGGGACGCTTCTTAGCGGTCTCGGCGTCCATTCCATTCACGGCCTCAACCCGCAGAAGGCTGAAATATTTCTCGCCATCCTTGGGGGCGCGGACCTGGCCGACGACCTCATCGCCGGTGCGTAGCCCGAAGCGCCGTATCTGGCTCTGGCTCACATAGACGTCCGATGAGCTTGCCAGGTAGCCGGACAACCTCAGGAAGCCGAAGCCGTCGTCCATGATCTCAAGGATGCCCTTCTTGAAGATATTTCCTTGCTGCTCGGTCTGGGCCTGGAGGATGCGGAAGGCAAGGTCCTGCTTCTTGAGCTTACTGTAGGCGGTGACTTCAAGTTCCTTAGCCATGATATGCAACTCGTCCATGCTGCGCGATTCAAGCTCCGACAGGGTAAGCAGGGCTTTCCCGTCGCCGTCCTGTTGAAGTTGTAACTGTTGCTGCTCGAACTCACGCTCCCGGCTCACTGCCTGAGCCGCCCTCTCGGCCCTTTCCGCGCGCTCGACACTATCGACTCTGTCGGACCGGTTGCCGTTGCGCTCACCACGGTCATCGCGCTTCTCTCGGCCTTCCTGATTTTGTTGGCGCGACCTGTAGCCGTTGCCTCGATTATTTGTGTTGTGCCGTCTTTCCATTTTATCTTCTCTCTTTGTTGTTTCGGTCATTAAATTCGATCCGTTCAGTGGCTTAGGTTGAATTACTAAGCCTCCATGATTGTGCTGACTTTCTCTTTGGGGTGGACAGCCCTGATATACCTGATGGTGCCGGTCTTACCACGCATTACGACCGACTCGGTGAAAGCCGCATCCTCTGTAATCTTCACACCGCGAAGAAGCTCTCCGTTGGTGATGCCGGTGGCTGCAAAGAATACGTCATCGCTGTTCACGAGGTCGTCAATCTCAAATATAGTCTTTACATCAACACCCTGAGCAATTGCATTATCGCGCTCTTCGTCGTTGCGGAAGTAGAGTTTGCACTGCATATCACCGCGCATCGACTTGATAGCGCAGGCTGCGATCACCGCTTCAGGCGCGCCCCCCGTGCCCATCAGCATGTCAACGGTAGTGCCCTCGTCTGCGGCGGCAATTGCACCCATCACGTCGCCATCGGGTATGAGGCTCACACGCGCGCCTGTGCCGCGTATCTCTTTGATTAGCTGCTCGTGGCGGGGCCGGTCAAGTACCATTACTGTGATGTCGCCTTCGTCTCTACCCAGGGCGCGGCTAACCGCTTTGATGTTGTCGGCCACCGACTTTGTAATGTCAATCGTACCTTTGGCGCGTGGGCCGACTATGATCTTCTCCATGTAATAGACGCCTGGAGGGGCACTGTACATAGTACCACGCGAGGCGACTGCCACCACCGCTATTGCCCCAGGCATACCCTGCGACAGTAATCGTGTGCCGTCAACAGGGTCTACGGCTATATCTACCCTCGGAGCGCGCCCATTGCCTAACTCTTCGCCTACATAGAGCATCGGCGCTTCGTCTTTTTCCCCTTCGCCGATAACTACCACGCCGTCCATGTCGATCCGGCCAAGCGTCTGCCGCATGGCGTTGACTGCTGCATCATCGGCGCCGTTCTTATCTCCCCTGCCCATCATCCGGACAGCAGAAAGCGCGGCGGCTTCCGTTACACGGACAAGTTCGAGCGCAAGGTTACGTTGCATCCCCTCGTCGGCCATCTACCTCTTTTCTCCTATATTATTGTTTTGTTCGCGCATATGGTGGATTTATGGTTCCAGTATGGGGAAGAGTCATCGGTCGGCAATTGCGTTATTTTGTATAGGCAGCAGTGATGTGGGCTTACAGCAGGTTATAAGGGGCATCGAATTCCCGGCGCTGACAACTGAACCGAACAGGGTGAAATTCACGTTTATGAAGGAACGATCAGCAGCCTGGTTCTAAGTTTGACGACGCGTGCAATTAAGCGACAAGCGGCAAGCAAAAGATGAATAGCCTCAAGGGAAGTAGAGCATAAATGCCAACAACGCGTTACGATAAGGAGTAAGGCCGCAAAGAAAGTGAAGGCAAGAATTAACCTTACTGGACCACGCAACTGACTAGAAAACGTGGGGCGGGGAGATAGGGATTCGAACCCTAGAAGCAGCTTAAGCGCCGCTTAACCGCTTAGCAGGCGGCCCCGATCGACCTCTCTGGCATCTCCCCAGACCTGTTTATGGCCAAGCTAGTTGGCTGTAATTGATTATAGCAGACGTAAATGCATTATGCAAGTGGAAAACTCGGTGAGTAGTGACTAAGCATACAGAGGCAAGCCATTACGATAGTGAGGATGCTGCAAGATGATGTGTCTGCGGCGGTTGTAGTGCCAAGTGAACAGACGCACAGCCCTGGCAAGAGCTTTCCAGCAGCGAGAGAAACACCTAGAACGACGCTTCAGTCTGCCGAGATAAGTTCTCAGGTCTGCATTCAAACT
>JBDSDS010000316.1:0-6509 GCA_039920445.1 Chloroflexia bacterium | reverse complement strand
AACGTTCAGTGATGTGCCGCTCAGCAACGCATTCTATCTGTTCATAGAGCGCATGGCACGCAGGCAAATCATCGGCGGCTACGCGGACGGCACCTTCCGCCCGAACACCGAAGTGACCCGCGGCCAGGCATCAAAGATTGTCGATGGTGCACGACTACAGCCAACAGCTACACCCGTGCGCACTGCAACTCCTACCGTCGCACCCTAACCTTCACCGCACCACTATCATACTGACCGAAACTATGATCCCGACGGTTACCCAACTGACGCAGCCAAGCCGGTAAATATCAACTAGCGCAGGGGGAGGTGGACATTGTCCATCTCCCTTTCTTGTTAACCCCGCGCACGTGGTAGAATAACGACATGAAAGCAGGCAAGGCAAACTCTCGACCCGACTCCAATTATGGCACTAACGACGTTCATTCAGCGCATCTAAGGGCTATTCCATCTGTGGACAAAGTGCTTGCCCACCCCGCCCTCCGAGACGCGATAGCACAACTTTCTCACGCCATAATAGTCTCCGCCGTGCGCTCTGAGGTCGAGAAGGTGCGCGAAGCGGTCATGCGAAACAATGGTGAGGTTCCAAGCATCGACCAAGTAGCGCATCGAGCAGCAACAGCCGCATCGGGGCTTACCAGGGCCGGCCTGCGCCCCGTTATCAATGCAACCGGCGTGATCATCCACACAAACCTGGGACGCGCCCCACTCAGCAAAAGCGCCATAGAGGCAGTGGCACGGGTTGCCGCATATAGCAACCTCGAATACGACCTGGAAGCCGGGCAGCGTGGCTCACGCTATTCTCATGCGAGCGATCTACTTTGTCGCGTTACAGGGTGCGAAGATGCCCTCGTAGTGAACAACAACGCCGCCGCCCTCGTACTGGCGCTTGGAGCGCTCGCCCCAGGCAAAGAGGTCGTAGTATCAAGGGGCCAACTGGTGGAAATAGGCGGAGGCTTCCGCATACCCGAAATCATGCAGCAAAGCGGCGCTACGCTCGTAGAAGTTGGAACTACTAATCGCACCTACCTGGACGATTATAGAAACGCTATCACACACGACACAGCGATGGTGATGCGTATTCACGCCAGCAATTTCCGCGTCGTCGGCTTCACCACCCAGCCCGATGTGCGAGAGATGGCTGCGCTTGCCCACGAGCACGATTTGCTGATGGTAGATGACGTCGGGAGCGGCGCGCTACTCGATACCGCCCGTTATGGTCTTGCACCTGAGCCTATGGTACAAACCAGTATCGAGGGTGGAGCAGACCTGACTCTATTTAGCGGAGACAAATTAATCGGCGGACCGCAGTGCGGCATTATCACTGGAAAGAAAAGCGTAATAGCCAGGTTGAAGAAGCATCCTCTGGCTCGTGCCCTGCGGGTAGACAAAATTACTCTCGCGGCCCTGGAAGCTACCCTGCTTCACTACCTGAAAGGCGAGGTTGAGCGCGAGGTGCCTGTCTGGAAGATGGTCTCTATGAGTGAAGCAATTCTTCGACATAAGGCAGAAAGCTGGGCAGCGCGCCTAAGCGCTTCCGGCGTCGTCGCAACGGTCGAGAAGGGAGAATCGGCCATTGGCGGGGGTTCCTTACCCGGTGAGACACTCCCAACCTGGCTCGTGACCATTCGGGTCGAGCAGGCCGGAAGCGCCGGAGGCGAGCAGAACGCAGGCCATCTTGCCGAGCAGCTAAGGTATGCGGACCCCCCGATCATCACAAGGGTAGAGCGAGGCGGGCTTTTGATTGATCCCAGGACCGTACAGGAAGACGAAGAAGAAATCCTGCTTTCTCACCTGGGGCGGATTCTAGCAAATCTGGAGAGGTAATAATACATTTCAAACCCGTAAGGGCGGACACACGGGTCCGCCCTCTCTCCTGACCACGATCTTCACGGCTAACGAACAGGGAGGACACACGGGTCCGCCCTTACGTTCTTTTCGCCTGTCTTGAAATCGCCACTAAGGATATCTACGCCCGGCCGTGTGCAACAAGCCACTTCTGACGCTGCTTTACCGCTGCTGCCCTATCGGTGATTTTGTAGCGCTCCAGGAACTCGGCCCGGTACGCGTTGAAGCTGCCGTTCAGAATGGCTGCACGTATCTCGCCCATCGTGCGCGTCATAAAGCGAAGGTTGTGAATGCTGTTGAGGCGGTACACCAGCAGCTCCTCAGCTCGATAGAGATGGTGCAGGTATCCCAGGCTGAAGTTGCGACAGGTGTAGCAATCGCAATCCGATTCGATAGGCCCATCAACCATCGCATAGCGTGAACTTTTGGCCGAAAGCCGTCCATCCCGCGTAAGAAGCGCGCCGTTCCTGGCAACACGCGTCGGCAGAACGCAGTCGAACATATCGATGCCCCTTGCTACGCATTCCACGAGGTCTTCCGGCGAGCCGACCCCCATCAAGTAACGAGGTTTGTTCGAGGGAAGCAGCGGGACGGTCTCCTCTAGCATCGCGTGCATCTCTTCCTTCGGCTCTCCCACGCTCAGGCCCCCAATCGCGTAACCAGGGAAGCCCATAGAAGTCAGCGCCTGCGCGCTCACCCGCCGAAGGTCGTGGAAAGTACTGCCTTGCACGATGCCAAAAAGAGCCTGGTCGGTCCTTGTCTGCGCCTTCAGGCATCGCTCGGCCCAGGAGTGGGTACGCTTCAACGCTTGCTTATTGTACTCATGAGTAGACGGGTACGGTGTGCATTCGTCCAGCACCATGATAACATCCGCGCCCAATTTTTCTTCCACGCTGATAACCATCTCAGGCGTGAACCTGTGCATTGAGCCGTCGAGGTGCGACTTGAAGGTAACGCCGTCGTCGTCTATCTTGCGGTTGTGGCTCAGACTGAAGACCTGAAATCCACCGCTGTCCGTCAGCACCGGCCTATCCCAAGCCATAAAGCCGTGCAAACCCCCAAACTTCTCCACCAGGTCCGCCCCAGGACGTAAATAGAGGTGATAGGTGTTCGACAAAATGATCTGGGCGCCAAGATCACGTAGCTCGTGAGGCGAGAGCGATTTCACCGAAGCCTGAGTGCCGACAGGCATAAAGACCGGCGTTTCGATGATGCCATGTGGGGTGGTAAGCTTTCCGGCGCGCGCTGTTCCCATAGGGCCGTCCAGCGATGCCTCAAGCTCAAAATGGAACTGTGTCGCCTTACCGTTCGGTTTCTGCATTCTCGTATTTGCTTTCCTTTGTTGCCTCGATGCCCGTAAGGGCAAGCGCGATCTCTTCTCGAACCCAGTCGTCCGGCTCAATTTCCTGTCTGGCTGATAGCGCCTTCTCAGCTTCCTCACCACCGATACGGCCTAGTGCCCAGGCAGCATGTCCCCTTACCAACTCAGGCTCTGACCACACTGCGCGCACCAACGCGGGCACGGCTACCGGATCACCGATATTGCCCAGGGCTACGGCTGCGTTACGGCGCATACCTGCCCACTTGGTCCGCTTCACCGGGCTGTGGCGGAACTTTTCTCTAAAACCTTCTTCGGTTATGTCAAGTAATTCGATGAGAGAAGGGCTGGGACCAATCCCATTACGAGGCGCAAACTCGACGTGGTTCACAGCTTTTGCTTTGCGGTTGACCGGGCAGACATCCTGGCATATATCACAGCCAAAGACCCAATCCCCAATAGAGGACCTTAGCTCTCTCGGTATCGGCCCCCGGAGTTCGATGGTGAGGTAAGAAATGCACTTGTTATTATCCAGCACACCGGGTGCGATTAAAGCTCCTGTGGGGCAGGCAGGCATACAACGAGCACAAGAACCGCAGTTGGTGCGCACCTCGTCGTCCGGCGGCAACTCCACATCGAGGAGCAGTTCGCCTAACAGCACCCATGACCCATATTCACGGTTGAGAAGGTTGGTATTCTTGCCATACCAGCCCAGTCCCGCTCGCTGGGCAACCGCCCTATCAACAATACGTGCCGTATCAGCAAGGGCACGCGCTTCCACATGCCTGCCCAGCCGCTCCTGAACAAAGGCGTGCAACGTCCACAACTTCTCCTTGAAGACCTCGTGGTAATCCAGCCCCCAGGCATAGCGCGCAACACGTCCGCGTGGACTTCCAGGCTCAGACGACATTACCTCGTCATCCGACAGGTAGCTTATCCCAAGCGAGACCACAGTCTGGGCCGAGGGCATCAGGTTGCGAGGGTCCCCAGCAATCGAGGCCCGCTCGGCAGTGAACCACGATAGCCCCGACAGCAGTCCAGCCGCAATCCTCTCCTCAAGCACCTTCCGTGTCTCGGGAAACGGCTCGGCCGTCGTGAAGCGTGCCAGGTCGAAGCCAAGCTCATGCGCCCGCCGCACAATATCGAGCTTGAGCGCCTCAGCCTCGTTGTCAGTCAGTTCTACGGACGCGCCAGATACCTTCTCTTCAGTTGAATAGACGCTAATTGCCGTGGTGCCAACCTCTTTCCAATATCACCTGCTCAAAAAGCAGCCAAAATCGTACCATAAACACATAATTATACCACGATAGACCCTACCGTCCCGCATTCGTATTGGCGAAACCATGTGTCCACCCCACAATAAACAAAGAGAGCATCCGACCGGATGCTCTCTACGTAACCCCTGTGAGTTTTACTTGATGCCGTTAGAGTGTATCACAGGCTCCTGGTTCGAGACTTTCATCCCTAACTTGTCCTCGAACTCACGCAACAGGCTCTTGCTCCCCTCAAATGCATCGGCCGGCAGAGGCTCACCCTCCAGCAAACGCCTGAGCAACGCTAACTCACTACGCGAGAAAGACTTGCCGTGTAGTTTGTACTCCTCGAAGGCCTCCCACGCTACAGGCGCAACAGCCTGAGCACAAACCGCCACCTGATTGGCAAGGTCTCGGATCTCTTTCTGAGCGTGCGGGTCCATCCTCAGCCGGAGAAAATGGAAGAGGTTGTGAAGGTTCATCTGCCAGTAGAACTGAGTATAAACAGAGAGAGGAAGTATCATCCGCGCTATCTCCCGCGCTATATTGTCCTCCAGGAAGCCTTCATATTGAGCATAGGCCGTCTCTCTCGTGGACTTCAAGTGCGCAAGGAATCGCTCGACAACTTCGGGCGGCACAGGATCGGCAGAGCGGCCCTGCTTGTTATCTTTGCTCTGAAAGTTCACTTCCTCCCCGGCAGGCTCGTGGAACTCTTCCTTCATAATCGAATAACGCGCGCTCTCTTCATTAACGGAGTTGTGAGTGACGATCCCGTTGGCGATGAAGTTATGATAAGGATCTTCCACCTCAAGATCGTAGGTCTCTCTTTCGCCGACGTACTCGAAAGACTCGACGCGCACAAGCTTGGCAACAGTAAGCTTGTTCCAGGCGACCCGGGGACGTTTCTGCCATTCTGCTTTCGAGGGTGGCCCGCCTAGCCTCTCAACATATTCAAGCTCGCACCCCCCTATTTGGCGGTGGCAGGGGCCACATAGGGTAGTCAAATTGTTGATATCGTATGCCAGAGAGCGATCTGCCCAGACAGGTACGATGTGGTGTGCATGCAACTCACTGGCGCGTTCAAAACAAAGCTGGCATGTCCAACCGTTGCGCAGATGTACCTTGTGCGCGTGCTCAGTTGTCCAGCGCCCAATCGACTCGCGCTCGGTAGAGACCCCGCCACGCCAGAAATTGGAGGCAGATCTACTTCTGCTACGCACTATAGCGGCGCGGGCTGCGGGCGAAAGTGTTCGGGGTCCTGTGCTATAGGTCTTGTCCTGGTTCCAGGGTCGCGAACCTTTCTTAAAGTCGCCCCGGCCTTTCTCAGCCTGCAGGTTGTGCTTGCGGACCCACTTGCGGATGGTATGCGACGTAACGCCGGTCTCCCTCGCGATCTGGCTTTGGGTTCTCCCAAGCACATGAAACTGGATGTTCAACCACTCCTTCTCCTGGTATAGGGTAGGTGTTTCAACTTGCTGGCCGTTGACATAGAGATAGTGGTCGCCCTGGTGCCAAACGGCCATCCCATTTTGCTCATGCAAGCCGGTTGCCTCGACCAGAGTATGCCAGCCATCCACGAACAGAAACCTGTGATCCGTTGTAGAGGTTATCTGCTTACCATCAGCCAGGGTCATTCGAAAGACAGGTTTCTTGCCGTTGCGGTAGACGCCAACCACACGGGTATGTCCTATTTGGAGCGTCTCTTCGTTCACCTGTCGGAGGTGCATCTTCCGCACTTCGTCACGCCGGGAGTAGGCGTTACCTTGCCTGTCCGGCCTGGACGTATTCTGCGTCGCTTGAAATCGGTCCCAAATCTCCTCAATCTTCAGCTTGTATAGCTGGTTGCCACGACGTTTAATACCGCCTGGGAGATCAAAGTAGATTTCAGTGCCCTCAGCCAGGCATGCGGTACGATGGCGCAGCCACTGCCTCACCACGAAGATAGGGGCTTTGATATGGAACTTGAGCACCACCATCTCAAAGGGCGTAGTGTGATCATGCCGCAACAAGTAGCGTATCAGACCCCGATCCTCGCGCACCGTCTTTGTGCCACCTGCGTAAGAGACGCGCGCTGCCTGCACTATGCTCTGGTC
>JBDSDS010000315.1:0-2551 GCA_039920445.1 Chloroflexia bacterium | reverse complement strand
CTGAGAGCGAGTACCGGGAGACCCAGCATAAGGCGCAAGCTCTCCTCTCAGCCATCGATCTGGCCGAGGAGATCGAACTGGAAGAGACATTGGAACAGCAAGTGACGGATCCGAAGGGAGCAACGCGATGATTGTTTTACTCGATAACTATGACTCGTTTACTTACAACCTCTACCAATACTTAGGTGAACTAGGAGCCGACGTGCAGGTAGTACGGAACGATGCGGTATCTCTATTAGACCTTGAGCAGATGCAGCCTGCCGGTCTGGTGATATCACCGGGACCCGGCGAGCCGGAGCAGGCAGGCCTATCGCTGACGGCGATAGAGACTTTCGCTGGCCGCATTCCGATCCTGGGGGTCTGCCTGGGCCACCAGTGTATTGGGCGGGTATACGGGGCCAAAATCGTTCGAGCACCCGAACTGAGGCACGGCAAGACCTCGGAGATATATCACACTGGCAAGGGTGTCTTCAACGGTCTCCCCAACCCTTTCCTCGCCACGCGCTACCACTCGCTCATTGTAGATGCCTCCACCTGTCCGAGTGAGCTTGAGGTTACTGCCTGGACCGCAGATGGGCTAATAATGGGTCTTCGTCACCGTACCCTGGCATGCGAAGGGGTGCAATTCCACCCCGAGTCGATGCTGACGCGGAGCGGCAAAGCTCTCCTGGCCAATTTCCTCTCGCAGGTTTCGGCGGGGACACCAGTTGCAGCTGGCGCTTGACGCTAAGAAATTATTCTGCTACACTTATCGCAGGAAGCAACTATGCTCGATTTGTCACTACAACCCGAATCTTATACTCGAACCGTCCAGCCGGAGAACACCGGACTGGCAAGCGGGGCGAGCGTCCGCATAGCCTGCGAGTACGGCAACTCTTATTACTGGTGGCACTATTCTGTACTCACTAACCGTTGCCACGCACCCGGATAAAGAAAATTAGAACATAACCGAATTACAAGCAGCAAATAGAAAAGAGCGTGGCAGCAGCCAACGCTCTTTTTGTTTACTCACAAAATGGAGCCATATGGAAAGAGCCGACACAATCAAACGGTCAATATGCCGGGGCGTACGGGGGGCAACCGTCGCCCATGCCGACACGCGAGAGGCTATACATTCGGCTACGGTCGAACTGGTAGCCGCCATGATGGAAGCGAACGGCGCGCAGCCGGACGACCTTGCGAGCGCTTTCTTCACTACCACTCCTGACCTGCACGCTGCATTTCCTGCTGAGGCGGCGCGCCTGATGGGCTGGGAGTACGTGCCACTTCTTGGTGCGGTCGAGATGGACAAAGTAGGAGCGCCCGCACTTTGCATACGTGTGCTCCTGCACTGGAACACAACCAGCGGTCAGAGAGATATAAAGCATATCTACCTCAGGGGAATGGAGTCTCTACGCACGGTGGGTGCACCTAAAGGAATGAGAGATCAGGAATTAGACAACGGACGATAAGCTGAATGCTAATAACTCACTCGTCACCGTGAGTTTAGAAAGGATGTATACCAATGATAATAGTCATGCGCATGGGGGCTGAGGCCCACGAAGTTGGAACCGTGATACAGAAGGTACGTGATCTCGGCTTCCGGCCACACGTCTCCAGTGGCACCGAGAGGGTCATTATCGGCATTATCGGCAATGATCGGCCTGTTGACCACGAGAACTTTCTGTCGCTCTCCGGCGTCGAGAACGTGGTGCCCATCCTACAGCCATACAAGCTGGCGAGCCGCGACTTCACGCCTGAGGACACTGTGGTGCGGGTGAACGACTCGCTCATAGGCGGTCGCAATGTTACCTTTATAGCGGGACCTTGCTCTGTCGAGAGCCGCGAGCAGACGTTCGAGATCGCCCGCCAGCTACGCGACATGGGTGTTAAGATCATGCGCGGCGGCGCCTTCAAGCCTCGTACTTCCCCTTACGCCTTCCAGGGCCTGGGCGAAAATGCCCTGCAAATCCTTGCTGACGTTCGTGAACAACTGGGTATGTCAATCATCACCGAAGTGATGGCCCCTGACGAAGTGCTGATGGTGGCGCAGTACGCCGATATTCTGCAAATAGGCACTCGCAATATGCAAAACTACCGGCTGCTCGAGGAGGTTGGACGGCAGAGCAGGCCGGTGCTCCTCAAGCGGGGCATGAGTTCGACAATAGAGGAACTGTTGCTGGCCGCATAGTACATACTGGCGCAAGGCAACACCCAGGTGATGCTGTGCGAGCGAGGCATCCGCACGTTTGAGCGAGCCACCCGCTCCACATTCGATTTGAACGCCATTCCGGTGCTGAAGTCGCTCACCCACCTGCCGGTGCTCGCTGATCCGAGCCACGGCACAGGGCGGTGGGATTTGGTAGCACCCGTGTCGCTTGGCGCTGTCGCCGCGGGCGCGGACGGCCTCATCATTGAGGTACACAGCCACCCGGAGCAGGCTCTCTCCGATGGCGCTCAATCGCTTCGCCCAGATAAGTGCGCTCAACTGCTAGAAGACATCAGACGAGTGGCGGAGGCAGTCGGACGCGGCCTTGACCTGGCTGATATAAAGCCCGGTGTTGGTCGCCCC
>JBDSDS010000314.1:0-4428 GCA_039920445.1 Chloroflexia bacterium | reverse complement strand
CAAGCTCTTTGTTGACGACGGGCGGGTTGTAAAAGATAAAGGTCTTTGGGCCCTGGGGCGCGCCGTTGTCGTCCACGAGCGTGGTGGGGCGGGGGCCGATCATCTGTTGTGCCTGGTCGTGCTCGGGTCTTATGGGGCGATGCTGCCCTTGCTCTGGGCCTCGTATGCGCTCGGCAAGCTCTTTGGGGTTGGCTATTGTGGCGGAGGAGCAGATGAACTGTGGACGTGAGCCGTAGAACTCGCAGATTCTGAGCAAACGCCTGATTACGTTCGCCACATGTGAGCCGAAGACGCCTCTATAGTTGTGCAGTTCGTCTATGACTACGTACCGCAAGTTCTCGAAGAGGCGTACCCACTTGGTGTGGTGGGGAAGCACGCCCGTGTGTAGCATATCGGGGTTGGAGATGACTATGTGGCCCGCTGTTCGGATTAGCTTGCGAGCTGTTGGAGAGGTGTCGCCGTCGTAGGTGTAGGTCTTGATGCCGAGGTCGAGAGCGGTTGATATAGAATGCAGGTTAGCAAGTTGGTCCTGGGAGAGCGCCTTGGTCGGGAATAGGTAGAGCGCCCTCGCCTCCGGGTTTTCCAGGATGGTGTTGAGCACAGGCAGGTTGTAGCAAAGGGTCTTGCCCGATGCGGTTGGTGTGACGACTACGACGTGCTCGCCGCGATGGACAGCGTCGACTGCCTGTCTCTGGTGGGTGTAAAGCTCGGTGGCTCCACCCTTTTTCAGCACCTCGACGAGCCGAGGATCGACCCAGTCCGGGTAAGGCAAAGTACGGGCTGGGCGCGCCGGGATGTCGTGCCATGCACTGATACGCTCCTGGTACATGGGGGAGTGGCGCATGTGATCTATCAGTTGGGATAGGTTCATACTGGCATTATGTTACTGCTCGTACCTTTGGAAAATGACGCCTGGATTCATATTGTGTGAAGATGAAGGTACCTGCCTCAAAACATGAATCGCGTTAACCACGCAGTTATTCGCATCATAGTTAGTGTAGATATAGATCGTTTGACCTTTGTACTGTTCTTCGACAAATGCTAGCCCTTGTCCCGGCCTCACCCAATTAATGAGTTTCACTTTTTTGCCCGCACGGTCAGGAAGAGGAACAGGGATATTTGGGTTGGTACTTAGGGCTAATTTGCAGCATTCGAGCAGTACATCTTTCCAGCGGCGCACCTTCAATGTCGTCCCATCTGGAAGGCGCAGAAAAGACGGGATTGATTTCCTGATGTCGCCAACATGCGCGAGGTCAACAAACGCGGCTTCGCTTGGCGTATTCAACGGGGAGGCGGGTGGGAGAGGAGTCTTAACGGGCATGGTTGTTATAGAAACAGGAGTTCTTGCAAGGGTCTGGTCGTTTGCCTGTGGGCCTTTGAGCTGAGTGATCTCCTTTTGGAGTGTTGTTAGGTTACTCTCTAGTTGGGATATCCTCTGTGCAAGTTCATCTATGGATTCTTCTTCGGGCCAAAATCTCGCTGCATCTAGACGCTCCACTAGGTAGGCAGCACAATCCAAGGCATTATCTTCCGTGAAGTTGCGGCTATCGATAGCTATATCTCCAGGCTCGCCAATCGTTACATATTGCCAGATTAGACCGTCAGTCAAGAATATTCGTTTTGTCCCAAAATTGTGGGCGTATTTGAACATACTCATAGTGATGGCCTTATCGTTCAGATTTGTCCCCAGTTTCTTTGCCTCTACAATAAGGCCAACATTACCATTCCGGTCATAGAGAGCATAATCAGCAAACAACTGGTCGAGACCTTTTTCTACCTCTACCATGTAGATGTTGGCTGTATCCCAACCGAGTGCTTGAAGGATCGGATCGATTAGCACTGCGCGTGTAGCAGCTTCGTTCTGTTGGAGAGTAGTTCGATATTGCGCTGCTGACTCCTTGATCTGATTGATTGTCTCACTAAGATTACTTAGCGGGCTTTTGATGCGCAAATCTATCTCCTTTCATAGCCGCAGGACTTCCTCTTTGAGTTGTGTCAGGTTCATAGCTGATAGTATACCGTACTCAATAGTGCTGCTGGAGGGTTGACCGGGATATGCTTAGCGTACTCGTCAATAGAGCCTGCGGGCCGAGGGTATGTGTATCTTAGCAACTTGCCGGATAGTCGGCGGAGTGCTAAGGCGTGAATACCCTGCCAGGCTCGACGTTTCCATTCACATCCACGGCACGATAGGTGAGGGTGCTGCCCTGTGGTACGCTAACAGGCCCGGCGTAGCGGGTGTATGGGCCGTTATTGAGCCTGTATTCAATGCCGGCTACGCCTACGTTGTCGCGAGCTGTGATTGTCACCTGATAAGCCCCTTCCTCGGCGGACGGTCCTGTGAGGCGCAAAGGAGGGCCACCGGGTGCCTGCTTGTTTAGGGAGGCGACTGAGGCAGGGTGGACGCCGTCTCGGAAGTCGAAGCCCGCGCTGTAGCTGACGTCGGCTAGCTTGGTCTGGCCTTGAAGGGACGGGTGGAAGTAGTCGCGGGTGGAGACATCAGCTGGCACAAAGCTCGCGTTGAAGATAGCATTGTCGTCGTAACGGCAGTGGATGCTAGTCGCGCATACTTCAAGTAGTTGAGTGTTGTAGTCGATCACTCGTTGCCTGACGCGGTTACGGCGGTCTACATCCGGCTGCTGGGTGGAAAGTGGGTTCGCCAGCATCGACTGGCAGATGTTATACAAGCTCCAGGCAGTACGAGCGGACGCGTTGTCATGGAGGATGTACCAGAGGTTGTAGATATCGGGCACGCTGAGCACGTAGATACGAGCGTCGGAGAGGCCGGAGGTCAACGTACCTAGGGCCGTTTGGAACTGCGCCCGATAAAGAGCGACAGGTGTCATCTCAGCTTCGGTCGCCGCGCAGGCATCGTTAGCGCCCATGAGGATGGTTGTATACTCTACACCCTGAGCAACCGCGGTCCCCGCCTGTGCGTTCAGGCCTATCATCTTTGCGCCCGTCACAGCGTCGTTATAGTAGTAGCCGTTAATGGGTGGGTGGTCGGCGAGTATGCGAGTATAATTGCTCCGCACAGAGCTGTTAGTGCCGGTGGACCAGGAATTAGCCGGGGCATCTGTGAAGGGGAGGGTGCCTGTGTTGAAAGCGCGAGTGATTGAGTCGCCCGTGGCGGCGATAGAATCGGGAAAGCCAACTATGGCCGGGGCCAACGCGTAGGCTGTAGGGTCCGAAGCATCTACCGGGGCAGGGGTATAAGCTGCCAACATAGCGCACAGAAGGAGGAGTGCAACTGCGCTCAAGCGGTGGGGTTGGTTGTGCTGTGCGGGGCGCATAGATTTCTCCTCGTGCTCAAAGCGCGGCTTTTCTATGTGGCATACAGCGAGTGGCAAGAAACGGTACTACTATACAAGGTGCTTAGATATAGTGCCGTCCTGTTGCTAACCCACATCATGCAACACACTCGATTATACCAGATTAATCACGTGGCGAATCAGGCACACCTGACGACGCAACATGTCCCAATGATACTGTTGCTATGCGTGTGGGCACCCAGGAATTACCTGATCCAGCCCCGCTTCTGGAGGGACAGCTTACCCAACTGGCCGAGGAGGAGGCGCTTGCCTTCTGGAAGCTCTACGTGCCACTCAAAGCGGGCGCGCTCGAACCACTGGTACTCTATGCCCTCTTCTTTGAAACTCTCGCTGAGCGGATAGCCGAACGTCTCGAGGCCGCCGTTGTCGCGCCAGTACTCCAGAAAGGGACCACTAACGGAGTGCTGGGTTGGTCCGAAGTATACATTATTATCCTCGCTGGGGAAGAATCGGACTGTGCGGAAGAAGAGATCCTTGGTAAGCTCTGTGCCGAGTAGACCCCAGACGATCCTGTTATTTCTGTATTCCAGCCTGACGCGCTCGAAGTACTGTACCGTCACGCCGTTTTCGACGAATTCTTCGGTAAGCGGGTAGCCGAAGACGCCAACGTCGCCATTCTCTTTCCAGTAAGCCCGGAAGCCGTGCGCTATGTTGTGCCCGGTTTGTGGGAAGTAGTCGGAAATCTCAGGGTCGCCAGGCTGAGCGCGGTCGGTGGGTAGGGGGCCGGCAGCGACGGCAATCGTCGGGGTAGGCAGCGCAGTCTGTGTGGCGGTCGGCGGGACTGGCGTCGCGGTAGGTAGGTTTGGTGGAGGGGGCGGTGTGGGCGGCACCTGGGCAATTGCGGCAACCGTAGCCGTTGGCAGGGCTGCCAGCCCCTCTGGCATCGTGTACCCCCAGGCGGCATCACTGCCCCCGAACAGCACTCGGCCACTCGCAGGCTCAAGGGCTAACAGCGTATGCTTGTCTGTGTTTGTGCCGGGGCCAAAGGAGCGCCAACTTTGTACACCGTCAACCGACTGGAATGGACCTTCGGGTGTGTTTATAAGGACCACTCCATGACGGTCTACCTGGAAGGACGTGATACGCAAAGGAAGGG
>JBDSDS010000313.1:0-5686 GCA_039920445.1 Chloroflexia bacterium | reverse complement strand
CAGGCCCTAATGAAGGTTTCGGTCCCCTCAGCACTATATAGTATCAGCGAGATAGGTTAGATGAAGCAGGAGGCGTTATCATGGACGACTCTAGAGTAACTTGGATTTCTAGGTTGCTTGCATCAGTGCTGGCGTTGTTTGTGCTTGGTCTTGGACATGGCCACGCCCAGAGTGGTCACTCCGATGCGGATACGAGTAAGAAGCGAATAATGGAGAACGCACCCAATGCTGATTGCACAAGAACTTCGGTCGGTCTCACCCCTCTGAGTGATCTTGCTCTGGGCACGTACCGCGGTTATGAGGGTGGACTATACCCTCTTGGCTCGAACGAGCCGCCCCTGGACTACAAGTGGATGGGCAGGGCGCGCGCCTCCCGCGTGCAGCCGCTCAATCAGGAGGGCCAGCCCGATCCGAACGGACGCATCGTTCTCCTCTCCATCGGCATGTCCAACACTACCCAGGAGTTCTCTACTTTCAAAAGCATGGCGGACGCCGACCCCGATAAGAACCCTCAACTCACGATAGTAGACGGAGCGCAGGGCGGGCAGGATGCCGAAACTATCAGGAACCCTAATGCCCAGTTCTGGACCATAGTAGACCAGCGTCTCACAGCGGCAGGTGTGACCCGTAATCAGGTGCAGACGGCCTGGCTCAAAGAGGCCATCGCGAGGGAGGACCGTCCCTTCCCGAACGATGCCATCGGCCTGCGCGATGCTTTGCGCGATATTGTGGGCATCATGCAGACACGCTATCCCAACCTGCAGATCATATACATGGCCAGCCGCATCTATGCCGGTTATGCGACTACCAACCTCAATCCGGAGCCTTATGCCTACCATAGCGGCTTCGCGGTCAAGTGGCTGATCGACGAGAATATCAACAGCGACGGATACAGGCCCTGGCTGGCGTGGGGACCATATCTGTGGGCGGACGGCACCACGCCCAGGAGCGACGGCCTCACCTGGCTCTGCTCCGACTTCCAGAACGACGGCACCCACCCCTCCACATCGGGCCGCCAGAAGGTCGCCACCATGCTGCTGAACTTCTTCAAGACGAACGAAAGCGCCCGCCCCTGGTTCCTCCGGTAAGTATGAGTAATCTGCCAACCTCCAGTCTCTAACCAGTTCAAGGTTCAAAGTTCAAGGTTGTATCTCATTCCAACCTTGAACCCAAAACAGGTGTTACCCCTCTCGTATAATATATGCAGGAGGTTTTCACACAACAGATGCCAGAGATTACATACTACTCAGATAGCGCTGTGCAAGTAAGCAGAGAGTGGGTCAAACTCGGAGGTAAGATATACTCCGTGGCCGAGATCAACTCGGTCAAAATGCGGTCAGCCCAGTCCGATGCAACGCGAGAAGTGCCCTATTTCCTTATGATCGTGGGCTCTATCACCACGTTTGTGTTGCTTAACATACAGCAGATATTCCCGAAAGAGTGGGAAGCGCTGATGCCGCGTATCCTGATGCTGGGCCTCATCATAGGGTTGGCCGGTCTTGGTCTGTTGCTGTTGCAAACCTTTCTGAAGAGTGATTACCTTTACGCCATCAAACTCTCCGGGGCGTTCGGTGACGTCATCCCATTCGCCTCCGACGACCAGCGCTACGTGCAGAAGATCATTAGTGCGATAGAGGTTGCAATGGGTGATCAACCTCAGAAAATGCCCATATCTACTGGAATGACCGTCGATGCGTAAGTCTAGCGTTCCTTTCCGATCTGATAACTAATAGCCAATCACTAATAAAGTAGGAAAAGCCTGCCCGGAATTGGGCAGGCTTTTCCGGCTCTGAATTCATAGAACATATATACTAAAAATATGTGTAAAAAGTGGCAAGAACGAGCGAAATCGGGTATAATATAGCATGTGCATATAATAAGGTACGTGTATTTAGAGCTTTGCACATCGAGGAGTAAGCATGGAAATAGGGCTGATTAAACCTGTAAATCTTGATACAGAAATGAGGTCGTCGTTCCTCGACTACGCGATGAGCGTGATCGTGGCCCGCGCCCTTCCCGATGTGCGCGACGGCCTCAAGCCGGTGCAGCGCCGTATCCTGTACGCCACCAGCCAAATGGGGCTGCGGCACAACGTCCCCTACCGTAAGTGCGCGGGTATCGTGGGTGAAGTGCTCAAGGAGTACCACCCGCACGGCGACACATCGGTGTACGATGCCCTGGCCCGCATGGCGCAGGACTTCTCCCTACGCTATCCGCTCATGGACGGGCAGGGTAACTTCGGCTCGGTAGACGGCGACCCCGCGGCAGCGATGCGCTATACTGAGGCCCGCCTGCGCCAGATAGCCGAAGAGCTACTTGCTGACATCGACAAGGACACTGTAGACTTCGTCCCCAACTACGACGAGAAGGCTAAGGAGCCGACAGTGCTCCCCGCCCGCCTGCCAAACATCCTCCTCAATGGGGCAGCAGGCATCGCGGTAGGTATGGCGACCAACATCCCCCCGCATAATCTGACCGAGCTTTGTGATGCGGAAATCTTTCTCATCGACAACTCCGACGCGACGGTTGAGGATTTGATGCAACTCGTGCCCGGCCCCGACTTCCCGACCGGCGGCATCATCCTCGGCAACGAAGGCATCCGAGACGCTTATGCTACCGGCAAGGGCCGCGTCGTGATGCGCGCCAAGGCTTACGTCGAAGAAGGCAAGGCGGGCCGCTACAGTATCATCGTAACCGAGCTACCGTTCCAGGTGAACAAGGCGACCCTGCACGAGAAGATCGCCGAGCTTATCCACGACGACCGCCTCCCCGGCGCGGCTCTGGTACGCGACGAGTCGGACCGCAACGGCATGCGCCTGGTAATCGAGCTGAAGCGTGACGCCCAGCCCAAGAAGATGCTCAACCTGCTATTCAAGTATACGGCGATGCAATCTACCTTCGGCGTCAACATGGTCGCCCTCGTGAACGGCAATGAGCCTCGCGTAGTGACCCTCAAGAAGGCGCTGCAACACCACATCGACTGGCGGCACGCTGTCATCACCCGCCGCACCAAGTTCGAGCTAAAGAAGGCCCGCGACCGCGCCCATATACTTGAAGGCCTCAAGATCGCTCTTGATAATCTCGACGCGGTTATACGCACGATCAGGCAGAGCCGCACCACGGATAGCGCCAAGAGCAACCTGCGCGCCGAGTTCAAACTCTCCGACCTCCAGGCCCAGGCTATCCTCGATATGCGCCTTGCTCGCCTGTCGGCCCTGGAGCGCAAGAAGATCGAGGAAGAGTATATCTCGGTCATCAAGGAGATAGGCTTCTTCGAGGACCTGCTTGAGCACCCTCAGAAGATATTCAGCATTATCAAGGCCGACCTGGCCGAGCTAAAGGAGAAGTACGGCGATCCGCGGCGCACCCGAATCGCTGAGGCTACCAACACCGAGTTCACCGAAGAAGACCTCATCCCGGACATGCAAGTGCTGGTCACGATCACTGATCGTGGCTACATCAAGCGCCTTCCGCACGATACCTACAAGCGTCAGAACCGGGGCGGCAAGGGTATCATCGGTATGGTGACCCGCGACATGGACGCCGTGCAGCACCTGATAACCTGTAACACCCTCGACAGCCTCCTCTTCCTGACCAACAGGGGGAGGGTCTATGTGCTCAAAGCGCATGAGTTGCCGGACGCGGGCAGACAAGCCAAGGGCCTTCCATTGGTAAACCTGGTATCGCTTGAGCCGCAAGAGATGGTAACCGGCCTCATAGCAGTACGTGACTTCAAGAATGACGGCGCATACCTAGTGCTGGCGACCAAGCAGGGTAAGATCAAGAAGACGCCCTTGAAGGACTACAGCGCTGTGCGCTCGAACGGTATAATCGCACTCAACCTGGAGCCAGGCGACGAGCTTGCTTCTTCCCGCCTATCCCACGGCGATGGCGACATCATCGTAACTACGCTGATGGGCAAGGGGATACGCTTCGCCGAGAAGCTCACCCGCCCGATGGGACGAGCCACCGCCGGTGTAATGGCTATCAGGCTTGCGCCCAGGGACGAAGTAGTGAGCATGGACGTGATACGCCCTGACACGAAGGCTTCGCTTCTGATAGTCACTACGAAGGGTATGGGTAAGCGCACACGCCTCGCGGCCTTCCCACGCCAGGGTAGAGCCGGACAGGGTGTGAGGGCTATCACCTTGATCCAGAAGGGCGGCAAGGTCTGTCTGGCCCGTGTTGTTTACCCCGAGGACGATCTGGTAGTAATCTCTACCAACGGCCAGGTGATACGTATGTTCGTTGACGGCATACCATACAAGGGCAGGCCTGCACAGGGCGTGGCGGTGATGAGTATGCGCGATAGCGACGAAGTAGCCTCGATAGCGCTGGTGCCTCGCACCGATAAGAGCGGCAAGCTGATGGGTGACGAGGACCTGGAGGTGCTCACCGAGGACCTGACCGAAGAGGAGCTACGCGAGTTGGCGCTAGATGGGGGCGGAGACGGCGAGGCAGAGCCTGGCGACGAGGAAATCGTGACGCTTGCCAAACCCCTGAAGGCATCGAAGAACGGTACGCCTGCTACCTCCCATTCAAACGGGCGCGCCGTTCGCAAAGAAGGGGAGGAGTTACCTCCACCGACAAAGCTAAGACCTCGAAATAACAAAAACGGCGGAAAATAAGCCTGGCATTAAACAAAAAAGAACCCCTCGATTTGAGGGGTTCTTTTTGTACGTGTGTTTGTAGGTTTGTACTTGTCTTAGGTAGTTGTATACGTTAAGACTACTTCAGGCCCGAGCCGACTGTTGAGAAGGTGTTGTTCACCTGGCCGCCGAGGAAGGTCAGTATGACGATCACGACGATTGCAATCAAGACGAGGATAAGAGCGTACTCTACCAGGCCCTGGCCCTTGTTTTTCATGTTCTCGATCTTAGCGCGCATTTGTGTTCTCCTTATGGATAATTGCTATTGGATAATTTCCGGCGTATCAATTTGCCGGACAGGAATATATTACAATCAAACCTGATACACTGATATAGCCCAGCAGTACTGATTCACCTGCCCAAAAAGCATCAGTTACTCCTATATGCCGAACTAGTACTTGTAGAGTGTAGAGCGCCCAGTTGGAATAGCCGCCTGAGCAGACTCTAAATGGGATCTGCTGTACCCAAGGAAATGTCTTTATCTTTGTATCCTCGTCCCTCTAAGTTATTCGTCGGGCAGAAGAGAACCAGGTTCTCCATATAGTGTGACCGCCCGACCCCGGTTGGGCTGTTTGTACATATTAGAACCCATCTCAAAATAGTGTCATGCATAAGGAGAAGGAGCCAGACAAAAGTGAGTATTATCATTCTGAACGAAGTGAAGAATCCGTCCCCTTAGCACAGCCTCCCTCGTAGTAATTCTTCGCCGCGCTCAGAACGACAAAGGATGATAGGTCCTCTCTCTTCGGCTTTCTGTTTTTGAGATAGTTTTGGTTAGAATGAACCAAACAGAGGATCAACCCTCCTCCCAGGCCCACATAATCGAAAATCTGTTACGATTATACTGACACTACGACTGGATTCCCGATTAAAAGAAGAGAACCCCCGATTGGGGGTTCTTCATAGTGCTCGTGTAAGTTAGTATAGCGGTATGTGTAGATGTTACGTAGTTGAATACGTAAAGACTACTTCAGGCCCGAGCCGACTGTTGAGAAGGTGTTGTTCACCTGGCCGCCGAGGAAGGTCAGTATGACGAT
>JBDSDS010000312.1:0-3861 GCA_039920445.1 Chloroflexia bacterium | reverse complement strand
ATAGTCTTTATCTCGGCGGGCTTCCCGGCAGGCACAGTTATATATTGGGCCTTCTCAAGTCTATTCGGCGCTGTGCAGCAATACTTCATCACAGGATTCGGCAGCCTACCAGACTTGCCGGGTCTTGGCTTCCTGCCACGCAGGCCGATCACGCCGCCCAAGCCGCCTCCCGCGCCCCCGGTGCTGGAGGGCGCTCCCCGCAAGCAGGGGATGATGGCCCGGATGATGGACAAGGCGTTGGAAGCCCAGCAAACGCAAAAGGCAGCCCAGGGTGAGGTAGTTGCAGGCGCCACGACGACCGCGTTGAGCGTAGAGGAGCCTGTAGCGCGTCCGAAGGGCAGCGGCAAAGGGAGCCAACCGCAGGCAAGGCCGGAGCCGTCCACAACTTTGAGGTACGCATCGGACCTGCGCAACAGGAGCAACGGCTCCGCGAACGGCTCGACAAATGGAGTCGCGGCAGAAGCGGCCAGGCTGCCGCGTAAGAAGAAGAGCAGAAAGTGATGATTAGGGATTAGGGGTTGGGGATAAGGGATTAGGCCAGTATACCGTTCTAATCCCTAATCCCTAATCCCCAACCCCTAATCCCTCGCATGACCAGCAGGGAGGGACAATAAATTGCGACAGGTGGACATACAGGCCCTTAGCGTAGAGGAAGCTGTACGGCTTGCCCTCGAACAGTTGGGGCGCACACGTGATCAGGTAAAGGTAGAAGTGCTCGCCACCGACCCGAATGGTGAGGAAGTGCTGGTGCGTGTTACCGCGCCTGATCTACCCGGCGGGGGTGGGCAAGAGGAAATATCGCCCCGTCCCCGGCGTGACGGCATGGGCAGTGGAGACCGAGGCGACAGGGGTGGCCGGCCACCTATGAGGCGAGATGGACCGCCAAGGGGCAACCGGATGGATAGGCCGCCGAGGCCGCAGTTCGAAGGGCTGCCTTTGGAAGAGTTGACAGAGGAAGATGTGCCTCTCGATAGCTCTCTGCTGTCCACAGATGAGGCAGCGGGCGAGCATATGACGCCCCAGGACGCCGTAGCGCCTGTTGCCGCCGAGATACTCCAGAAGATAATGATCGGCATGAGAATGCGCGGGAGCATTACGAGGCGAGAGCCTGCCGACGAAGGCGAAGCGGCCTTCCCGGACGACCAGGATTCGGTTGTCCTCAACGTAACCGGGCTGAACGAGCGCGACCAGAGTATCCTGATAGGACGCCGTGGGGAAACGCTCGACGCGCTCCAGTTCCTGCTCAATATCATCCTGGGCCGTAAGGTAGACTTGTGGGCGCGCGTAATAATCGACGTCGAGGGCTACAGGCTGCGCCGCAAACTGGCTTTGATCAACCTGGCGCGCCGGACTGCCGAGCAGGTACAGCAGCGCAAGCAAGCCATCCCGCTCGAAGCGATGTCAGCCCACGAGCGTCGCATCATCCACATGACCCTATCCGAGCACCCCGAAGTCGTGACCGAATCGACGGGCGCCGAGCCGGAGCGTCGTATCGTGGTTATGCCGAGGTAGGAATATAACTGGTATAACTGGGCAGCCTGGCGGCTGCCCTTTTTGTTTGCACAGGGCTGTTGCTCCAATCTCTCATGGCACGTATATTGAGTCCAAGTATCTATGGGTGACGGAGCATTCAAGTTCCGGCCCGAAAAACCAAAACGGTTTATTCACAGGAGGATTACAATGCCAAAGGCAGAAAGAAACGCGCAAGTACAATGGAAAGGCAATTTGCTGCAGGGTGCGGGCACTATCACGCGCACAGGAAGTGGAGCATTCGGCAACCTGCCGGTCACCTGGGCAGCCCGCACCGAAAGCTCAGACGGAAAGACCAGCCCCGAAGAATTGCTGGCAGCGGCTCATGCCTCATGCTTCTCGATGCAGTTCGCCAGCGCCTTGAACAAAGCGGGCCACCCACCCGATGAGTTGAACGTCAGCGCAACCTGCACCTTCGAGCCGCCGAAGATCACAACGATGCTCCTTCAAGTACGTGGACGGGTGCCAGGAATCGAACAGGAGGAGTTCCAGCGCATAGCTGATGAGGCCGAAGGAAAGTGTCCCGTGTCGAACGCGCTACGCAACAACCTCGATATACAAGTCACCGCCCGCCTGGACAGCTGACGAGCAATGATACCGACTAAATGACAACAGGCCCCACACCCACAAAGCCAGACTACCTTGTTCTTGGGCACGTTACAAAGGACCTCGCGTGGGAGGGTGATAATGCGTCCCCAGGCGGGACTGTGATGTACTCAGCGATCACGGCGCAACGGCTCGGATTGCAAGCTGCTATCGTGACGGCATGCGCGCCTCAAGACGACTATCTGCTCGACGGCGCGCGGGGGGAAGGGATATGGGTCCACAGGGCAAGCTCCTCTTCCACCACTACCTTCCGCAACATATACGACGATGAAGGCAAGCGCACCCAGGGCATCTTTGCTCAGGCCACCCCTATCCAATTGAGGGATGTGCCCCAGGAGTGGCTAGGCGCTCCCATAATACATCTCGGCCCTGTGGCGCAAGAACTGCCGAGTAACATGGCTCCGCACCTGCGAGATTGCCTGCTGGGGATAACGCCACAGGGCTGGATGCGCCGATGGGACAATGCTGGTGTGGTAGAGCACTCGGCATGGCCCCCACCCCCAGCGCTGGACCATCTACCCAACAATAGTTTCTTGGTGGTTAGCATAGAGGACCTCGGTTATGACCCACAATTGATAGATCATTATGTCAAATTAGCTCCATTGGTGGCGGTCACGGAGGCCGCAGATGGAGCGCACATATATTCTGGCGAAGAAAACGTCATAATACCAGCGTTCGAGTCGAACATGGTAGATGCCACGGGAGCAGGGGACGTTTTCGCTACCGCGCTCTTTATTCGGTACAGTGAGACAGGCAACCTGGAAGAATCGGCCCGCTTCGCCCATGCCGCCGCAGCCTGCGCTATCGAAGGCGTAGGCACGTCGACAGTCCCGGACCGGGCGGCTGTGGAGAACCGAATTATGAGTTTTGAATTATGAATTATGGAAGTTTTACCAGTCTGGTTTTGAATTACGACTTAGACGGAAATTATTCAATTCAAAACCACTAATCCCAATGTACGAAGATACTATTGCAGCTATTGCAACCCCACCTGGCGAGGGTGGGATAGGCACAATCAGGTTGAGCGGGCCTCTCGCCTCTGTTATTTTGTCGCGCCTGTTCGTGCCTTCCTCAGGGGTTGAATGCTTGCCGAGCGCGTGGGAGTCGCACAGGCTAGTGTTCGGATTTGTGCGCGATCCTGAGAGTGGGGAGCGGGTGGACGAAGCGCTGGCTGTGCTCATGCGGGGGCCTCACTCGTATACGCGCGAGGATGTCGTGGAGATAGATTGCCACGGTGGGTCTGTGCCTGTACAGCGGGTGCTCAGGCTCTGTTTGGGAGAAGGAGCAAGACTCGCTCAACCGGGCGAGTTTACGCTGAGGGCGTTCCTCAATGGGCGGCTTGACCTCGCGCAGGCCGAGGCGGTACTGGACATTGTTCAGGCTCACACGGACGAAGGGCTGCGGCTGGCCGTGGAGCAGTTGGGCGGCGGCGTATCGAGCAGGGTGAAAGGTATTAGGGCGAAGTTGTTGCATGCACTTGCCCACCTTGAAGCGACAATCGACTTCCCTGAAGATGACGTGCCCCCCGCCGACGTGTCTCCGGAGCTAACCGAATCGCTGGAAGACCTCGAAGCCCTCATTATGAGCGCGAGCACCGGCATTGTGCTGAGGCAAGGAGTGCGCACGGCGATAGTCGGGCGGCCCAATGTCGGCAAATCGAGCTTACTCAACGCCCTGCTCAAGACAGAGCGGGCTATCGTCACCGCCATACCCGGCACGACACGT
>JBDSDS010000311.1:0-7718 GCA_039920445.1 Chloroflexia bacterium | reverse complement strand
GGGGTGCGTATGGTGCCTATTCGGTCGATAATCACCAAGAGCCAAATGGAAAGCAGCATTGCCGGAAAAATGATGAATGGCTCAATGTTCTCGGTTACTTCCATGGTCCCTCCTGAGCGAAGCGCCACCAGATGCGGCGGAGTCACTGCATTATAGCCTACTCCCTGTGCTCGCGCTATCCGGTTAGCGGAGATTATAGCATAAAAAACCTTAATAGTTCATATAAAATTCGATGTGTTTAACAGGGATTTCTCACGCCGCGATTCGTTAGGGGTTAGGGATTAGGGATTAGGGGTTGGTAGCGTGAAGGTAGAACCTAGAATCTTGAACTTTGAACTCATTTCTAACCCCCAACCCCTAATCCCCGTTCATCGTACCTGCCTATACTGGGCCACGCACTGCTTAGCGCATCGCTCCCAGCTAAAGCGGTCGCTTCTTGCTAACCCAGCGCGCTTCAGCCTTTGTTGTAAGGCTGTGTCTTCTAGCACGCGCTCTAGCATATTGGCCCATTTGTCGGGATCGTCCGATGGCGCATAGAGTGCGGCGTCGCCATATACCTCACGCGCCACCTGCGTGTCAGAAGCGACGACGGGCACGCCGACTGACATCGCTTCCAATGGGGGGAGACCAAAGCCTTCAAACCTGGAGGGGTAGGCCAGGATCGACGCGCCTCGTATAATCTCTTGCAATTCGGCGGACGGCAGATGGCCGTTAAGATGCACCCGCCTCCTTATATGAGGTGGTAACCGACTCATAAGTTCCTCTGGTCCCTCGCCTTTCATGCCGCGTGGTTTGCTCCCTGTAACCACGAGCTTTACATTTTCGTGCCGTTCGGCGAGCCGCTCAAAGGCAGCGATAACTACGCGTAGGTTCTTGCGTCCTACCCAGGGGCCGAGGCACAGAATATAAGGCGCTCCGTCGAATGGCCTGCCGGTTGCTGTTGTGTTATTCTCGTTTTCAAGATGCAACTGTGATGGGCGGTCGATACCGGGATAGATAACGTTGATTTTCCGTTTCGGGGTTCCGTAGAAATGCTGAATATCGAGCGCTGTGCTCACGGAGTCAGCAATAATGGCAGTTGCGCGCCGTAAGACAGAAGGCAAAAGCGCCTTCGTAATTGCTAGCCAGATGGGATTATAGTCATTTGGGTATCTTAGGAAAAGCAGATCATGCACTGTAACTACCCTGCGTGCAGTGCTGACAAGCGGGCCTAGATGCGATGTAGTATGAATAATCTCAACGTGGTTTCTGGCAAGGAATATAGGCACCGCTAGCTGCGTGTAGATAGGCCATTCCTGCATTGTCGCGCCAAGTCCGCTAGATGTTTTAGCTCGGCAAGCGGGACCGATGCAAAGGAGAGTGAGGTTTTCTTCCTCTGCGAGCACCCTGAGATGCCCTGCCAAGCGTCGGGAATAAAGGCCCACCCCGGTCGGGTTAGTTCCGGCAAACGTAGTATCCAGCGCGACGCGAAGTGCTTGGCCGTCCGACTTGCTTTGCATACCGTGTCAGTCGCCTGCCGGTTCCGCAAACTTATATCCCAGGCCACGCTCGGTCAGTATGTATTGTGGGTGTTGGGGGTCTGGCTCGATCTTCTCGCGCAGGCGGCGGATATATATGCGAAGATAGTCAAGCTCTCCCAGATACTCAGGACCCCATATCTTTGTGAGGAGCTGGTCATGTTGCAAGACATTTCCGGCGCTGCGAGTTAGCTGGTAGAGCAATTTGTATTCTATTGGCGTCAACTTGACCGGCTGATCACTGACCGATACTTGATGTGTGGAATAATTGATATGCAACGGCCCGTCCTCAAAAACTCCTCCCCCAGCAACCGGGGGTAGGGATTGAACTCTCCGCATAACCGCGCGTATCCTTGCGCTCAACTCGGCGTAACCGAACGGCTTGGTTATGTAGTCATCGGCGCCCAACTCAAGCCCACGCACCTTATCGACCTCTTCGCCCCGCGCTGAGATCATCAGCACCGGAATATCGGATATCTCTCTGATTCTACGTAACACCTCAAAGCCATCTGTTCCGGCCAGTGCGATATCGAGGAGCATGACGGTTGGATTCTCTAGCTTTAACGTGGCAAGGACGGTCTCACCGTCGTCTGTCACCACTACCACGTCGGGCGACTCGATCTTGTATGCAAGAGTAATTGCTTCGACGAAGTCGGGGTCGTCGTCAACAATGAGGACTTTCATGTATTGTTGCCTTCTGCGCTCTCCTGCCCACTCTTTCCCACAGGCGCGCAACCGTCCGCCGAGCTATCATATAAGGGCAATGCGAAATAGAATGTGCTACCCTTACCTGGAGAAGCGATTACGCCTATGGTGCCTCCGTGCATCTCGATGATAGACCGTGCTATTGCTAGGCCGAGGCCCAGCCCCTGCGCTCGGATGTCGCTTACACGGTTGGCTGCATCGCCCTGATAAAACTTCTCGAATATCAGTCCTTGCTCCTCCGAGTTGATTCCGGGGCCTTCGTCGCGCACGAAAACACGTGCATTACCCTCTCTAGCTGTGGTGCCGATCAGAATGCTACTCCCTCTAGGGCTGTACTTAGCGGCATTTGAAAGCAAATTAAGTACGACTTGCTCGATCCGCCTTCGATTGCCAAGCACCGACAACTGGGCCCATCGCCGAGTATTAAGCGCAGGCAGGTCCAGATTGAGGGTTTGGTCGCGCTCATCAAGAAGTGGTTGTGCCTGCGGGACAATTTCTCTGATTAGGTTCGCGAGGTTCAAGGGTTGCATGCTGAGCGTGACGCGACCGGCTCGCAATCGCGCCATATCGAGGAGTTCATCAGTGAGGATCACCAGCCGGTCGGTGCTACGCTCTACATTAAGTAGAAGTCGCTCCTCTATATGCTGCTTATCCTCATGATGTTGGTGCTGATTGATCGCGCTGCCTTTGAGCGCCTCAATCCCGGTCTTCAGGGCAGTGAGCGGGGTTCTAAGTTCATGAGACACCACGGTGAGGAGGTCCCTTTCGATCCGCTCGCTTTCCTCAGAACACTGTGCTCGCTGCCGCTCAAGCTCGTATAGATGGGCAAGTCTGATCGCCAGGGCCATCTGTCTGCCGATATTTCCCAAGAGAGCGATATAAGTGCCACTAAATCGACCTGGGCGATCTGTGTAAACAAATACGGCGCCTAGTATTTCGGACCCAATCAGTAAGGGAGTACAGGCTACCTGTGTCTCCTCGCCGTCTGTAATCGTTTGAAGGGTGGAAGAGACCCTTTGAAGCATTCCCCTTTCATGCTGGGTAAGATAGGGAGGCGCTGGATAGCGGTCTGCGGCTATGATGATCCCATCAGATGAGTTATCCGCTACCGTCAGGCCCGTCACGTTCGTGAGCACAGCAAGTGCGCGGTCTCCATCGACTGATCTTCGAGCGGCAGCCGCAACCGCCTGTAGCGCCACTCGCAGGTCGGGAGTCCCCGATGCAGCCAGTACAGCCTGTGTGTCAGCGTTCAACTGGCGGAGTTGTACTACCGTTTGCTCTTCCATGCGGAGGCGTTGCGCCTCTACTTCAACGGCGTGTCTCATGCCGACTGTGGTGACAACTGCCATTAGAAGAGATGTGATCTCAACTACCACTATCGGAAGTCCAAGCGCAGGTGATACTGGCGTCACCACGGCCAGCGCCAAGAGGACTGTGGCGCAGCCGCCAACCAGGAGCAGCGAACGATAAAGGGAAGTTCTGAGGGCAGCGCCGATTGCGAGAGCGAAATAAAGAACCAGGAATGGGCTGAAGATTCCGCCCGTGACAATGATGGCAGTAGAGCCGACGAGCCAATCTACCACGAATAAGGCAAAACTGGGCGCGCGCTTGAATGGCACTCCAAGCAAGGCAACCACCGCAGCGTTGTATGCGATCAGGCTGACCACGACCCATGCTGATCGGCTACTTATCTCACTCGCTCCATTTACCCCAGCCACGTTGAGCGCGACGATTACAGCCAGAGCCAGGGCGCGGATCGTAACATCGAGACCGTCAATGCTCAATGCGCCAGAAGGGTCTTGCAAGTGTGAGCGTAACGAGCGAAGTCCATGCTCGATTGGTGCGACGAAGGGGATGCGCTCTGCATTTCGTAGGTGTTTTGCCAACGGTAGTCCTCTCACCTCGGCATTATATGACTCGGAGCGTTACTTTGCAACTTTAATCACAATCACCCATTGGCGCCATTGACACGCAGATAGCGCTGTGTTAGATTGCCCTATGGATATTGTGCCCTTGATCCACAAAGCGCTGGCGGACATGATCAACTTATACGCGCTAATTGTCGGCATCTGGGGCCTGATCAACTTTGTTAGAAATCGCCCGCCCGACGGCAATTTCAACGGTGCGCTGGCGGTCGCGGTCGGGCTTTTTGCTATCGAGACAATTGCCGGTATTGTACTCCTCTTTATGGGCCGCGCTCCATCGAGATCGATACACTGGCTGTATGGTGTGACTATTGTACTAACTATCCCCGCAATTTTCTTTTTCACAAGAGGGAGCAATACACGCCGGGAGTCGTTCCTGTACGGCGCTGGCATGATCTTTATCGTGGGCCTTGCGGAACGCGCTGCGGAAACAGGGCGCTAGGTGGACACTTGCTCAGCCTTGCTTCGTTACGGTTTCGTTGCGCTAGCCTGGCTTGCGGGTATTGAATGGCTCCTGGGACGAGCAATATCGAGGCTAGCCGCTTCACCCGCCCTCGAAGGTACAGCACGCACGTTTATCGAGAGCCTGGGCAGCATCGGTCTATTCTTGCTCGCGCCTGCCTCGCTTCTAGCAGCAACTCTGCTTTTTGTCTCCGTCTCAAATGCTGGGGCCGATGCACTCAGGATTGGCGACAGGGCGCGTGCCGCTCTCCATATCTATCTCGGTCTATTTGGTGCGGTTAGCATTTCATACGCATTTATACCCAGGGCACCCTGGCTCACTATAGGGTACACGCTGATGGCCCTGCTCGCACTATGTTGGATTGCGCTTGATTACGCTGCTACCCATGGTGTTCAGGGTCCCCTGATGCGAGTGGCGATGTTGTTTGTATCAGGCGCTTATGCAGGTTACCTCGGCTATTTGCTCCTGCAAGAGTTGGAAGGCGTCGCGCTGTCGGCAAGCCTCGCGCCTATCGTCGTGCGTGATTTAGGCGAGATATGTCTGGTTACAGCCCCGTTCCTCTTTTTCGCGGCTATGTCTGTACCCTACAGGCAGTGGTTCAGGCCGGCCCGCTGGATATTGCCGGTTGTGCTGGCTCTGGCGCTGGCGCTAGCCAATATCGCAGATATGATTGCGAGCCAGGGCTTTACCGGTGTTTTCGTAATCTGGGGCATCGGGCTGAGTTATTTCCTCCCGTGGCCTTTTTATGTGATAAGCCTGGCGCTATATGTCTATTCAGTGCTGACTTGCCTCGCGCCAGGTGAGGCGAAATCCCGACTTGCTACGAAAGGCCGAGCAATCGGCCTGCTACTATTGACCTTCGCTTCCTTTGAACTACAGTTCCCCTACCAGTATGTCCTCGCCTTACTCAGCATGATGCTTCTTAGCGGACTAATCGCACCATTCGGCGCTCTAGCCTCGTCTCAATCGGTCACCGGCGAGACTCCAGTCGGTAGCCAGGATGCTGATATGACTCCGAATGACAGCATGCTCAAGAGTCGGTCCGAAGCTAGCGGGCTTACCACTTAAAATCGTCTACATCTTCAGGTTTCTCTTTTCGTCTGGGCGGAATAGTCTGCCCTCTAGGGTTATTTGTATTCAACAGGCGCTCCTTGCCCACCCACGAATCATGAGCGCCAATCTTATTAGGGCCAATGCGTAGAGGCGTGCCCGTCCAGAAGTACTCCTGAACAGGCATACCATCTCGAAGATGGGCCTTTGCTATCTCCCGCAATCGCCCTTCATCCATGGCCTGATAGTAAACCGGTCCTGGATAGACCACCATAGTTGGGCCTGACTCGCAGTGGCTCTGGCAACCTGTAGGCAGAACTGTCACCTGATGTTCTATGCCTAGACGGGTAACCTCATCAGCAAGGAAATCGAGCAACTCACCTGACCCTTTGGGACCGCAGTTTCTCCCGCAGCACAGATATGCTCTATATTTAGTCGATGCTAATCCCACGTTTTGGACCTCGAAACGCAACAGGAGACCTCGGCTTGACTGAGGTCTCCTGCTCACGCATTACTGATTGGGACATGCCTCTAAGCGAACTCTGCCATGACCTTGTTGAGGGCTTCACGATCAGGGCGAATCTCTTCTTCTTTCAGATGCACAAGCGGTGTCTCTGTCAACTTCTGTACTTCCTGCAGAGTAGGACGCGCCTGGTTGATGTACAGCAGCCCGGTCAGAAACTCTCGCTTCTCCGCCGCCTCAAGAAGGAGTTGGATTGCCGCCTTCTTGTCCGTAGGGTCGTACTCCCTCTCCAGCTTCTTCAACTGGATAGTCGGGCCGTCATGCAGTTGCACATTTATTGACGTGCCAGGCTCGTAATCGACCTTCACTTCCTCAAACGACTGGATGAAGGTGATGTCGTGGAGCTTCTCCTCGTTCGCCTTTCCGTAGGGGTAGCTCTTGGTCGAGTCTTCATGATTGTTGAAGGTGACACAAGGGCTGATGATGTCAAGCACCGCCGTCCCCTCGTAATTCAAGGCGGCTTTGAGTAGCTCGCGCACCTGCTTGGCGTCGCCCGCGAACGAACGCGCTACGAACCCACAGTCGCAGGCTATCGCTTCGAGGCAGAGATCAATCGGCGGCAGCTCGTTCAGCCCGGCGTACTTGAGCTGCTGCCCCACATCCGCCGTTGCCGAAAACTGTCCTTTCGTCAGGCCGTAAACCCCGTTGTTCTCGATGATATAGACCATCGGCACATTTCGGCGCAGCAGATGTTTGTACTGACCAAAACCAATTGAGCCTGTATCTCCGTCCCCGGACACCGCTAACGGCTTGTAGCCGCGGTTTGCGAGAGCCGCCCCGGTGACAACCGAGGGCATTCTACCGTGCAGGGTATTGAAGCCATGCGAACGGTTCAGGAAGTAAGCGGGCGACTTACTTGAGCAGCCGATGCCACTCATCTTCACGATCTTGTGGGGTGGTATCGAAAGCTCGAAGGCCACATTGATGATCTGGCTCGATATAGAGTCGTGACCACACCCCTGGCAGAGTGTCGAAGGAGCGCCTCTGTAGTCGCTCTTTTCGAGGCCAACGAGGTTCAGTTTTTCGTTGCGGGGCCCTTCAGCGGGTCGTGTTGTGGCTACCATTAGATTTTCTCCCGTTCCAGGATTGCTGCTTTTATAAAAGTGGCAGTGAGGGGAAGCCCATCGAGATACGCAATCGACTTGAGGTCTGCCGCCCGTTGGGGAACGTGCAGTTGTACAAGCGAATGCATCTGCCCCTGGCTGTTCACCTCTACAACATAGAGGCGCTTGTGCTGAGCGATGAATTCCGTAAGCGTCTCTTCGAGGGGAAGGGCACGCAGGCGAATGTAACTCGTTTCGATGCCGTCCGCCCTCAGTTGATCACGCGCCTCTTGAATTGCAGGGTCGGTCGAGCCGAGAGATATGATTCCTAGCTCTGCGGCTTCGTTGCGCTCAACGACCGGCTTTGGGACAAGCGTTCGCGCTGTGTTGTGCTTCTTCTCTAGCCGTGCCAGGTTTTGCTCCCAGTCGTCAGGGCGCTCGCTGTAAACGGCACGCGGGTTGTGACCGGTGCCTCTTGTGAAGTAGGCCGAC
>JBDSDS010000310.1:0-4654 GCA_039920445.1 Chloroflexia bacterium | reverse complement strand
TAAAGTTGAGTAACCGGCTCAAGTTGCGGGTTATCGCACGCCCTACGCCCGGTCTTCGCCATGTCGTACCATTTGCCGTCGATCTGAACTCTGACTATATCGGCCGTGAAGTCATTGTTCGTTCCACCCTCAGTTGAGTTATCGAGTAGCGTGCTGCCGACGCCATAGAAATCGACAGGTACTGCCAGGTCCTCGAAACGCTCAATCTTTTCGGGTGTGAAGCCTCCTGAGACAACGATTTTGACGGCCCGGCACCACTCTTTGGCTCGCTTAATCCAATCCGGCGGCAAGTCCCACGACAGGTAAGCGCTGTCTATCGCCTGGCGCAGGATGAAAATCAGGCGTGGATTTACCCCCATGTCCAGCTTCTTATCGCCGAGCGGCGGGACGCTCACGTCCCTCATGTTGCCGCTTGTGTCGGCTCGCACGCCGCTTAACCGGAACCGCGCGGCCTCGCCCGTGTTGCCCGCGTCGATCAGGGCGCGGTACTTGGGGAAGAGCTTTGCCATAACGTCCAGAGTTGTGCCCACACAATCATTATCGAAATCTACAAGCGCTATGCGGGGTATCTCAGGTGGAAGCGTTGCCGCATAGCCCATGACCGTCTCTGTGGTATCCCCTAGAAAGCTGGCAATGGCAGCATGGGCGATAGTGCCGCCGCCCGCGCCGCCCCACCAGTCACCCTGGGCATCAGTCGAGATATAAGAAGGCACCTGGGACGTGGAGCGACGGTTCAGGAGCTGTACTGCAATATGGTAAGCGTAACCATCCGCGGCCTGCAATTCGTGGGCGTCAAAGCGGGCTGGGAAAAAGAGCACTTCTTTGCCGCGCGCTGCCGACAGAATTTTGTAAACATTCGTGGCGATGCGAGTGGCTCGTGTCAGTACGCCGAGAGTGGGCGTCTCAATCATCGCAAAATCCCGGTAACGTCCCCTCACCTTGAGAACCGGTAGGACGTTCATTGGGTCGCCGTCATACTCCACGACCGCGCCGTCCTGAACCGCTGAGACTTCGAGTTGGTCGCAGGTATTGTGGAAGTCGCCCTGCTCGTCGAACCAGCCTGTGCAACCGCGGAGCATGGCGAGCGCCTTGTCGACGCCGACCACAACCGAATAGGGCTTGCGGCGTGTGAACCACTGCATCTCTACGACAATGTTGCCTATGTCTATATTGCCAACATCAACGCCGAGATCAGAAAGGTCGGGCGATGAGCCACCGAAGCGGTATCCCTGTTGCGCCAGGCTTGTCAGAACCAGGACAATGTTCTTGAAGTATTTATCCGAGTACCAGCCTCGGCGCATGCGCTCGATATCAAGCTTGAATATATCAGGGGCGAGCCGCTTACCATCAAATACGCTCATTTACCAGCACCTCTTATCATTAGAGTTACTATCAGGGTTGCCGCGTTCCGAGCAGCTTATCATGCGCTGTGCGAAGCGTCAATCGAAGGCGGTCATGTGGTCGGCGGACAAGAGAAAAAGACGCCCGGCTCTTGTCGGGCGTCTTTCAGTTCGGTTTCAAGCCTCCAGAATGGTCTGTGAACCTTCCTGGAGGCCCTATCTATCCACCTGGAACCGAACTTCTAGAACGTGAGTTTTCACATTGGTCATAGGAACCTCCTTTACTTGCTCACGGCCACCGAAGTGTGACACAGGTCGGAATCACACCGACAAGGTTAACTTAGCAAATCTCATGCCGCCTGTCAAGTTATGTGGAAACTCACACTCTCTTTATCGAGCCGATAAATTTTTCCTAGATTTTCGACGTAAAGTTAGATATAATTCTAACTATGCATTTAGGCTGGAGTAGGAAATTGAACACACGGGAAGCCTGGCCATTCTTAATGAATGCGCGGGGAACCATTATTTTTTATAAGGCTTGCAACGGTATCTGTGGGCGACTTTACCCTTATGAAGTCCAAAAGAGTCAGGCCGCATCGTGAGCATCGAAGAACAGGCGGTCGATGCGACGCCAAAGCCCGATACAGGTTTACGGACTCCGCAGGAATCAATCCCGACACACGCTGATCAGGAGCGATCTCAATCAATCAACGAGGGTACTGCGGATATTGCGGATACTGTTAGCGATTCCCTACCTCAGATATCGTTCCCCGCTTTCGGGCGGCTGGTTCTTCTCCCGTCCTCGTTACGTGCCCTGGGGCATCGCAACTTCCGCCTCTTTTGGTCGGGACAACTCGTGTCGTTGGTCGGCACCTGGATGCAGATGATTGCGCGTGGCTGGCTGGTGTTGGAGCTTACACACAGTCCATTCTGGCTCGGTATGGTCGGCTTCGCGAACTCTGTGCCTGTGTTGTTCTTTTCGCTGTGGGCGGGTGTCATAGCCGACCGCGTATCCAAGCGTAAATTGGTGATGTGGACCCAGGGGATTTCGATGGTGATGTCGTTCTTGCTGGCGGCGCTCACTCTGTCAGGCGTAGTTGAATTATGGCATGTGCTCGCGGTATCTGTCGTTCTGGGGACGGCCTTCGCGTTCGATGCTCCCTCACGACTGGCGTTCACAGTAGATTTGGTTGGCAAACGCGATTTGATGAACGCGGTAGCACTAAACTCGGCCATATTCAACGGCGCTAGAGTTGTAGGCCCGGCAATTGGGGCAGTAGCCCTCGCCTGGCAGGGTCCCGGCCTGGCCTTCTTACTGAACGGCATGAGCTATTTGGCTGTTTTGTTCAGCCTGATGAAGATCGATGTGCCCTACGTCAAGAAGAAAGAAGATGAGGTGGGTGCCCCCAAGCGGATCATGGAAGGCCTGAGCTACGTACGCCATAATCCTACGATAGGCACGCTCATGCTTCTGATCACTGTTGTGAGCATCTTCGCCTTTCCATATGCCATCCTCATGCCGATCTTCGCTGATACAGTCCTGCATGTAGGGAAAGAAGGATATGGCACGTTGATGGCCGTCACCGGCATTGGCTCACTTGTGGGAGCACTCAGCCTGACCGTGCAAAGCGGCAGGGCCACCGTAAACAGGGGTCGCATAATATTGTTGGGCATGGTGGGCCTGCCCATATGCCTTGCGATATTCGCCTTGTCGACAAACTACTTGCTCTCGCTGTTGGTGCTTTTGGGCGTTGGTTGGACAATGATCTCTATCAACGCGACTACTAACACAGTCGTGCAGACTAACGTGCCGGACGAACTGCGGGGACGCGTAAACGGTGTCTTTGCGTTCTTATTCATCGGCATGGCGCCGCTCGGCAATTTGCAGGCAGGTCTGCTTGCCGACCGTTTTGGCGCTCCTACCGCTATCTTCATAGGCGCGCTTATTTGTGGGGCTGTTGCGCTGGTAATCCTCGTCTGGAAGCGCGACCTGATCAAGTCGGCTTAGCCTTTGGGGTGTCTACTAACTGTCAGTAGGCGTCTCAGGTGTGCGATGTGGTCTCATCTTCCCGACAGTACTGCCATGATTTCGGCTGCTCTTGCCTCGGCCAATTGCGCCTGCTCCGGCCTGTTAACCAACTGGTACAAGCGGCCTATCCGTCGATAAGTAGTTGCGTAGTACTCGGCGACAGCAACAGCTACACTGTCCAAACGTATGCGGTCGGTTGTGATGCCCCTTAGATCGTATTCCGGTATAGGCGGCGGTTCGGGCCGTTTGTCAGGACTGACAAGCTCGAAGGCCAGGCCGGAGGGATAACGAGCAAAAGATGGCGCAACCTGGTTGCCTTCGCAGCCCTGGGGTGCCTGGGCTTCGTTACAGGGCGCATTGAAAAGCACATACGAACGCCGCTCAGGGTTCCGCTCGACGAAGGAGGTCAGCAAGCCGGTGTAAAGGGTATTCAATGTGTTTAGGTCGCTCTTGCTAAGCTGTTCCCCTTCGACCCATCTTCCCTGGAGTGCTCCAAACCTCGCTACAAGATCATCAGACTTTGCGACAAGTTGAGGATCTTTCATCCGCAACTGATCTGTATACCAGGGGTACTTCAACTGCGATATGCCTATTACGGTAATGTCTGGACGCTCGCCTTTGATGCGCTGAAGATAGTAGGTCGGCGCGTAAAAGTCCCAATAATCCGTAATTAGTATGCTGTCATTGGGCAGTTCCGCGAACACGTTCCGAACGAACATCGGGGCCATGTAGTCACGGCTACGGTCCTGCTGTGGGTACTGAATCACAATCGCTCCCAACGCAGTTACCGCCAGGAGTATAGCGGTGACGTATGCCTGCTCAGTGGGTCTTTTCGTGCTTTCCTTACCTCGATTGTCAGATCCCTGGAATACGGCGGGGAGAGCCAGTGCGCCCACTCCAAGCCCGAATATTAGCATCATATAAATCGGTATGAGGTACGGCTCGATTTCGCTGATGCTGTACACGATGGAGAAGAGCAGAGTACTAACCGCCGTTACGATTGTTGCCATAAATAAAGGGCGATGTAGGCGGAACGAGAAGGCATTTGCTACTAGCGAGGTAGCCATAATCGGCAGTGTAAGCGGACCCCATTGCTGGCTGGCGTATGTTGAAATGTTGCCTATGTTGCTGTCGATGTCGCGCAGCAAGTACGCCTGGTATTGCCATACGCCCACATGACGCCGAAAATCTCCCCAGCTATCTGGCGACCCCCAGTTCATATAAGGTCCTTGTGCCATTCTCAGGGGGAGATAGAGGTATATGAGTAAGGGCAACATGGACGGTA
>JBDSDS010000309.1:0-4090 GCA_039920445.1 Chloroflexia bacterium | reverse complement strand
CGGCCAGGCGGGTCCGCCGCGCTGTTTGCGGCTATTTTTTGCATCGCTATGGCGTTTGTGCAGCTATATCTGGGCTTGCAGACGGGTGGAGTGCCGCCGGAGTTCGCGCTCTACCTGGCGCTGGGTCTTATTTTCGCGGCGATGTGGTATGCATTCAGGAAACTTTAGGTAGTAATTCACCTCAAGTCTGAGCGTTTACCCTTACACATGACGCACTTTGCCGCTTCTGTTATAATCAAGCATTAATCTACCAAAATTAGGGAGTACAGATAAGTTGAATGTTACTCGTGAAGATTTGCCGGGGCGGCAGGTGGCGCTCACCATCGAGCTTGAGCCAGAGTTAATCACCAGCGCGCTCGACAAAGCGTACAGGCAGATGGTCAATCAGGTGAACGTGCCCGGCTTCCGCCGAGGCAAGGCCCCTCGTTCTATCCTCGAAAGCTACGTCGGCAAAGAGATGCTGACAGAGCGAGCAGTGAAGAATATCCTGCCGCAGACCGTGCAGGATGCGATTACAGCCGAGAATATAGAGGCTATGGACATCGGTGAAGTTGATATTGTCAGCACCGATCCGCTCTGTGTTAAAGTAGTAATCGTGCAGCCGCCGAAAGTAGAGCTTGGCGACTACGGCGCAATCCGCGTCGAGAAGAATCCCATAGAGACGACCACTGAGCAGGTCGATGAAGTGCTGTCCGAGCTACGCCGTGAGGGCGCACCCTGGAACGAGCTTACAAGCCCTCGCCCTATCCGCGAAGGCGACATGGTATACGTCAGCCTCGAAGGCTTCACGACTGAAGGCCCAATGCAGGAAGCCACCCGTGATAACTTCCCCACGTTGGTAGGCGCGCAATACGGCGGCCTGCCAGAAGTCGTCAACCAGGCTCTGGTCGGGATGTCGATTGGCGATGAGAAGGATATAACCGAGACGCTGGCCGACGACTATCCTACCGAGTCGCTTCGGGGTAAGGACGCCAGCTACCATGTAACCATCGTCTCGATGAAAGAACAGGAGCTACCAGAGCTGAACGACGAGTTCGCCAAAACGTTAGGCGAATTTGAAACGGTCGACGCGCTCCGGGAAGCAATCGAGAAGAACCTGCGCCAACGCGCTGAGGAAGCAACCGAGTCGAACCAGCTAAACCAGGCGATTCACGAGCTTGTATCGACCTCGACGGTGGAAGTGCCCGAAATGATGATCAAGGAAGAGCTTGACCTGATGCTGAAGAAGCTAGAGGGTAGGCTCAGGGAGCAGAGGCTGTCGATGCGTCAGTACCTGACATATAACGGCATCACCGAGGAAGAGTGGCGGCAGGCTAACCGCGAGAAGGCCGAGGAAAGGTTATTTCGTGGGCTTGTGTTACAGGAGTTCGCCGGACGTGAAAGTATCTCTATAGAAGAAAGCGAGATCGAGGGCGAGATCGAGGGGATGCTTGAGCGGTTTGAGGAAGAGGCCGAGAAAGAGAAAGCGCGGACGGCCCTCAGCAGTCACGACATGCGCCACGGCCTGGAAGACCGGATTTACCAGCGTAAGATCATCGACAGGCTGATAGGCATCGCGGAGGGAAGCATCGAGGCCGCGCCCAAGCCCGTTGAAGAGGAGGCCGAAGCCGACGATAAGCCCAAGATGAAAAGTGATAAGAAGACCGAAGACGGCGAAGAGGGAGAGGGGGACGCCCTCGATCTTGAGGAAGCAGGTGGGGCGGCAGAAGTCCTCGGCACCGAAGGTGTAGACACGAAGTCGCCCTATGAGACAGGCGAAGCAGAAGGCGGCGGTACTCCCTCTGATGCGCCCAGGCTTGAGAACAAATCCGATAGTTAGGGCTTGATGGTTGTCTGGTTCCAGGGGCGCACACTCGTGTGCCCCTCTTTCTTTATCGAAGTTCGTTATGACAACGGCTAATGTGCACCAAGCCGATATTGTCATTCTGACGCTCGAACGAAGTGAAAGGTTCAGAATGACAATGGGGGGTGGGTTTGTAAATGAGACATATCCTTGAGACGGCTAATCAAGGCATGGAGGAAGATAATACCTATCTAGCCCGTGTTGAGTATTATCGTCGAGTGTGGGAGAGGATATAACATAAATGCTGTTACGCACTGACCGATTGATCCTGCGCGAGTTTGTTGAGGACGACTGGCAGGCTATGTTTGAATACCAGTCGGACGAGCGTTACCTCCGATACAACCCGTGGGAGCAGGGCGACCAGGAGAAAGTGCGTGATTTCGTCGCAATGTTCATGCGCTATCAGAAGGAAGAGCCTCGCCGCAAGTTCCAATTGGCTATAGTGTTGCCCGGCGAAGAAGATACGGTGATAGGCAATTGCGGCGTGCGCGTGCAGAGCTTAGGCGAGCACGAGGGTGACATGGGGTACGAGCTTGCACCCTGGCACTGGGGTAAGGGCCTTGTTACAGAAGCTGCGGGGACAATGCTCAGGTTCGGCTTTGAAAAGCTTAACCTGCATCGTATTTCTGCACATTGCATCGCAGAGAACATAGCCTCGGCACATGTGCTGGAAAAAATAGGGATGAGGCTGGAGGGTAGGCTTCGGGAGAAAGAATGGATGAAGGGGCGTTGGTGGGATACGCTGTTGTATGGCGTGCTGGAGACAGACGAGGGATTGGGGATTAGGGATCAAGGGTTAGAACCTGGCTCATACTAATCCCTGATCCCTAATCCCTCGTAGCGGAGACCTAGCCGTTTTGCTGGGGTTCGGCGCTAAACCTTAATGGTATAATTGGGGGTAACAACAAATCCCCGCACTTTGCCCGGTGAGTATATAAATATAAGTACATACAAGTCGGTTGGGGAAAACAATTGTGCCCAGTTTAAACATTATGTATAATATGCCACACAGGAGAACGAAATGACATCGAATTCAGAACTTTGGAAGCCCAACCAGCCCCAGTCAGTAATCCCATACGTTGTAGAGAGTAGCAATCGCGGCGAGCGTGTATACGACATCTATTCCCGCCTGCTGCGCGACCGTATCATCTTCCTCGGCACGCCGATTGACGACCAGGTAGCAAACGCTATCGTGGCCCAACTCCTTTTCCTCGACTATGAGGACCCCGAGCGCGATATCCAGATGTACATCCACTGCCCTGGTGGTGTTGTAACGGCAGGTCTTGCCATCTATGACACCATGCAGTTCGTGCGTCCTGAAATCGTGACCATCTGCGTTGGTGTAGCAGCATCTATGGGTACGGTGATATTGGCCGCTGGGAGCAAGGGGAAGCGGCATTCTCTCCCGAACTCGACGATTCATATGCATCCGGCGCAGGGCGGGACCGGCTACGCCGCAGCCCCTGACGTAGAGATTACTGTACGCGAATTGCTCAGACTTCAGTCGAAAACACGCACTATCCTGTCCACGCACACCGGACAGACGGTCGAGAAGATCGCTCAGGACTTTGACCGCGACGTGTTTATGGATGCATACCAGGCAGTAGAGTATGGTCTTATCGATCAGGTAATCGAAACTGCAGGCGCTATCTCAGGCAGCGAATCATCAAGAAGCGCCGCTGATAGCCTAATCGCTGGGGTGTTGAAGTAGGGACCAGGGACCGGCAGCCAGTTACCAACTGATTAACTATGTAGCGACTATCGGGGCGAGGGACATATGGAGAAGAACGCCAGGCCCAAGCCCCGATATCGCTGCTCTTTTTGCAAGAAAAGCCAGGAAGAGGTCCGCAGGCTAATAGCAGGATCACGCGGAGTATATATCTGCGACGAATGTATCGCGCTCTGCCAGGAGATACTGGAAGAGGGTAAGAAGCCGGAGTGAGTTGACGTGTATAGCGCGCCTCGTGATGTGCTATGTGCTATAATCGCTGAAGACGCATAACTTATACCCAAGCAAAAGAGGAGGCCCGATCAGCATGGCCAACCCGCGAAGCAGCAAGCCCCAATACAGGTGTTCATTCTGCGGCAAAAGCCAGGAGGATGTGCGTAGGCTTATAGCGGGGCCGGGTGCAGTCTACATCTGTGATGAATGCGTAGAGCTGTGCCAGGAGATCATCAACGAGGACGATCAGAGCGTCACCAAGTCTGATTTCAATCCGAACCGCCCAATCCCCAAGCCGAAGCGCA
>JBDSDS010000308.1:0-3706 GCA_039920445.1 Chloroflexia bacterium | reverse complement strand
TGGCGTCAAAGTTACGCTTAATGCACGAAAATCAGATAATACTTGCTGCGCGTCCGCCGGGGACATGCCTTGATTTGTCTGCTTTTGCCAAATAACGTTTCCAACTTCGGCATTGATCAAGTCTGGGCAAAAAGCTCAATATCGCCGCTCAAATACATGGAATATATATTGAGTGCCTCAGCGCTTTGAACCTCGGCGATGAACCACTTTATGATTACGCTGCTGTCCACGACAAGCTAAATTGCCATCTACCTCTCGCGGTCCTGCCGGATTAGTTCTGTGCTATCGCTCATTACCCCATATCTCGCGAGCATTTCCTCCCGATGCTTGTCTATTTTTCGGCCCAATTCCTGACGGCGGCGCAACTCTACTTCCCACAGCCATTGCTTTACCAACTGCTCGATATTATCGAACCCCAGCCTACGAGCTGTCTCTTGCAATTGAGTATATGTTTCTTCGGAAAAATCCACTGCTCTATTCATATCGGTCCCCTTTAGAGACATTATACCCAAGTCCCCTAACGCCGAACCGTCTTCCCCTTCGCGCCCACCGCCGTGCTGCCGTTCTGAGTGATAGCGCCTAACTGCTGCCTGTAGCGGTCGCCTATGCGGGCCGGGAGGCATCGCTCCTCGATCCAGCCGGGCTGCGCCTGCCCGCTCGCCGCTCTCTCACGCGCTACCAGCACGTCGCACATCCCCGCACGGCAGTGTTTCTGGTTGATGTGCTCCAGGAACTCGTCCATGAAATATCGAAAGCCGCCCAGCAAAGGCAGGGGCGCAGTCTGGCCGAGGCCGCAGAGCGACATCTCAACTACATGGTCGCTCCACTTCTGCATAATAGGGATGTCCTCCGGCTTGCCTCCGCCGAGGGCTACCCGGTCTACCATATGAAGCAGGTTCTTGGTGCCAACCCGGCAGGGTACGCACTTGCCGCACGACTGGTAGCGGTTGAACCGTCCAAAATAGCGGCTCATATCGACTATACAGGTTCTGTCATCGTATACCACGTAGCCACCCGAGCCCATAGTGCCGCCGTACTTATCAAGCGAGTCAAAGTCCATAATCAGGTCTAGGTGCTCTTCGGCCAGACAACCGCCGGATGGCCCGCCCGTCTGGATCGCCTTGAACGGGTGCCCGTCCATACAACCACCGCCGCAGGTGTAGACCAGTTCGCGCATCGTGCGGCCCAGGGGCAGTTCGTACATGCCTATCTGGTTGACCGACCCCATCAGCGTGAATAACTTGGTGCCCTTGCTCTTTTCCGTACCGATGCCCATAAACCACTGCGGGCCGTTTATTACTATCGGCGGCACGCAGGCCATTGTCTCGACGTTGTTCACCACAGTCGGCAGATTGAACAGACCAGCCTCGACCGAGCGGGGAGGCTTGGTACGGGGCATGGCGCGCTTGCCCTCGATACCGAACATGAGGGCCGATGCCTCGCCTGAGATGTACGCGCCACCGCCCATCTGCACATCGACATGGCACGAGAAGCCACTGCCCATAATGTTGTCGCCCAACAGACCTGCCGCGTACGCCTGCTGCACGGCAATCTTCGTCCGGTGGATAGCCAGGGGGTACTCGTCACCGACATAGAAATAGGCCCAGGGCGTGCCGACCGCGAAACACTGGATCATCATCCCTTCGAGAACGAGGTGAGGATCGCCCTCAAGAAGACGGCGATCCTTGAAGACATTAGGCTCGCCTTCGTGGGCATTACAGATGACGTACTTGGGCGTCTTCCGAGCCTTACGCCCACCTGCCCACTTTACGCCAGCGGGGAATCCCGCGCCTCCACGGCCTCGCAGGTTAGCGTCAGTTACAAGCTGAATTACATCGTCCGGGGTCATGCCTAGCACGCGCTTGAACGCCTCGTAGCCACCCCTAGCGATATAGTCGTCTATCGATTCGGGGTCGATGTAGCCGAGGTTGCGAGCGACGATGCGCTGTTGTAACTTCCAGAAGTCAAGCTCGCGAGCGGCTGGTATGCCTTTGATGCCAAGCTCCGCGCCGTCCCACTCGTCGGTGCCGTAAATGCATACCGCGAGGTCGGGACGCATGTCATTCCGGCGGAGCACGCTTTCGAGTAGATCAGGCACTTTATCGGCTGTGATATGCGCGTATGAGATGCGTGGTTGACCAGGCACGATGATATCCACCTGAGGCTCAAGGTAATCTGTGCCCATAGGTCCGGCCCGGCGAATGATGGCTCGCACGTCGTTCTCTGCCACCCAGTCGCGTATAGCCTCGAAGGTACTAACCGCGCCATGCGATACGGATGAAGAACCCCACGGCACAATAATCACCGGCACATCAGCCTGTGTCATGGTTGTGCGCCAGCGTTGGCGTGCCGCCTGTTGGCGTGCCTCAAACTGCTCGCGCGTAACCTGCGTTCGCTGCTTGACGTCTATAGGGTAATAATGTGCTACTTCACTCATTTATAACTCCGCTCTATTGTGCATGAAAAGCGGTCAGCCTGTTCGGTGCTTTAGCTCTTGCTCTCCGAACCGCTTGACCCGCCGCCCTGTGGCGTGGGAGGTGTGTTCTGTATCCTATCCTCTACCTGAGAAGATACCTGCGTAGCCGATGCAGCACTTCCAACCCCTTCGGGCAGGAAGCGTGCCACCTCGTACCCTGCATAAAGCTCGTCTGAGGTGGGGCCAAAGCCGTAGTTTTCCTCGTAGTGGGGCCGGTGTCCGCCCGTCAGGTTATCTCCTACAGGCTTATCGTCCCCTGCCTCATACCACTGCGTCAATATAGCGTCCATCTTCTCAGCCGTGACCCGCGTGTAGAATGTGCCTTCTATATCTACCAGAGGGCCGAGATCACACGCACCCAGGCAGATCGACTGCGGCTCAAAGGTGAAAACGCCATCAACCGAGGTATCGCCGGGGCCGACGTTGAGGCGGTTCTCGATTGCTTCACGCACTCTGGCCGCACCCAGTACATAGCAGCCCGTGCCTTCGCACGACATGATAACATGTCCGGCCCTCGGCGTGTAGCGGAAGAACGAGTAGAAAGTAACTACCCCGTAAACATCGGCGGCCTTAAGCCCAACCTCCTCCGACATCTGCTGCACCGCGTCCTGGGTGATGTAACCGAACTTGACCTGCATCTCTTGGAGGACAGGTATCATCGCCTCGGCAGGGTCCACATGCTTGTAACGCTGAGTAATCGCAGTTATCTCTGCCGGGGGTATGGCGCGACTGGGGGTAATTGCGCTGCTGTCGGCAAGAGGCGCGGGCGGCTCACGTCGCTCTCCGGGCGCGAGGTCGCCTGCCCTGACGCTGCTCAGACCCCCATCTAGGTTCTGCTCTCCACCCTGGTCATTATGCATCTGCCGCTCTCCGATTTTGGATTTTGGATTTTGGATTTTGGATTAGGCCCAAAGCCCAAAATCGATCTATCGGTCTACCTCACCAACCACAATATCGATTGACCCGATGTTGGCTACCACGTCGGCGATGAGCGCCCCTTCGGACATGACCGGCAGCGCCTGCAAGTTCACGAATGAAGGGGCACGGTTACGCGCTCTGTATGCGTGAGTCTCACCGTTCGATACTATGTACCAGCCCAGCTCGCCCTTGGGAGACTCGACCGCCGAGTAGTATTCACCCACCGGCGGCTTGAAACCGTGTATCACCAGCACGAAGTGGCGCTGCATCGCCTCGATGCTCGTCATAGTTTCCTCTTTTGAGGGGAGGGCC
>JBDSDS010000307.1:0-9555 GCA_039920445.1 Chloroflexia bacterium | reverse complement strand
TCGTCGGGCGAAAAGTGTCGCACGGTGCGCCTCTTTCTCATAACATCCAGGAACGCCTGGCTTCGCTTTGCTTGCTCATCCTCCGAAAGGCGCTCGAAATCGAGGGGAACTAAGCGCGCTATTTCTTCCTCATTGGTGCTGCTTCCCATACAGACTTGCGCTGCACGTTTCGTACCATTAGGAGGCTCATTGCGTCCGCAGGGTACTATAGACCTAGATTGAGTACCCTTGCGGCCCGATGTTCGTCTATGCCTGATATGGTACAACGTGGTAGACTTGCGTGCGGTGTATGAAATCCACATTAGGGAGTAGAGAGAATGGCGAGCGGACCGGAGAGGGTACAACAGGCGCTCGATGCCTGTGGGCTGGACAGTCAGGTCGTGCGGCTTCCGAACAGCACGCGCACTGCGCCTGAGGCAGCGCAGGCAGTCGGTTGCGAAGTTGGCGCTATTGCCAAGTCGCTCCTTTTCATGGCGGATGGCGAGCCCGTGCTGGTGGTCTGCGCGGGCGACCGGCGAGTAAACACAGCCACGCTGGCGAGCCTGCTGGGTGCATCGAGCGTGAAGATGGCATCCGCCGATGATGTGCGTGTAATCACCGGCTACGCAATAGGCGGGGTCCCTCCCCTCGGCCATGTCAATCCGGTACATACCTTGATGGACACAAGTTTGCTCCGGTGGCCGCTCGTGTATGCCGCTGCCGGAGCGCATGACGCTCTTTTCCCGGTTGACCCGAATCGCCTCCTTGAAGTTTCAGGAGCGACTCCCGCCAACATCGGCGCTTGAATATTGCCGTTTGGAATCACAACCAGATACGTGCCGGAATGCCTCTTGCACTCAACCCACTTGCTCAACAAAGAACAAACGTCCCAGATACTGATTAGCATCTACCAGGAGCTACTCGCGCACTATGGCCCGCAAAATTGGTGGCCGTCTCGCTCCGGCGATCCCTGGGAGGTTATGCTCGGCGCGGCGCTGGTCCAGCGCACATCTTGGGTAAATGTCGAGAGGTCGCTGGATAGGATCGTGGCTGCCTGGGGTCTGGCAGGGTTAGCCGACCCGGAGAAACTGCTTGCGGCGACGGAGGAGGAACTAGCCTCGCTTATTCGCCCGTCAGGCCACTACAACAGCAAACCGCGAAAGCTGAGGAACCTGGCACGCTTCGTTATAGACGCAGGCGGAGTAAATAGTCTTGCAACATCGCAAGTAAGCACTCTAGAGTTGAGGGCGGCGCTGCTTTCGCTTTGGGGTATTGGTCCTGAGACAGCAGACGCAATACTGCTTTATGCGCTTGGACGCCCCATTTTCGTGGCCGATGCTTACGCCCTCAGGTTAGTTTCGAGATGGGGCTTGCTCCCGCCCAACGCCACTTATAACGAGATTCAGACCCTGTTCATGGATAATCTGCCGCACGATGCAGCCCTTTTTGGTGAATACCACGCGCTCATCGTCGAGCACGGCAGGCAGACGTGTAGGCATCGCCCTCACTGCCATATTTGCCCGTTGAACCGTCAGCTCCTTGTCGGCGTAGACTTAGGGCGGGAGGTGGTATGGCAGTGCCCAAAGAATAACGTCACACAGGAGGTTCGGGGATGAAGGGTGGGCTGGTTGGGATCGGGCTGCTAATGTTACTTGTCGGGGCCATCTGGATATTGCAGGGCGTAAACATCTTGCCCGGCAGCATCATGACCGGGGATCCTTTCTGGGCAGTCATGGGGCTACTCTGCGTTGGGCTGGGCGGGTTCTTGCTGTACCGGGGACTCGGCAGGCGTGGTCGGTCATAATTCTTGCTTGACAGCGCCTGATGTTTGTGATAAGATTCTCCTGGATTTAATATATGGAGGCGTGGTGTAGCGGCCTAACATGCGTCCCTGTCAAGGACGAGATCGCCGGTTCGAATCCGGTCGCTTCCGCTCATGATGTCAAGTGACCCAGCAATGCATCGCTGGGTCACTTGCATTCTCTAGAAGGCAAAAATAGTCAGCAGATTTCGTTCCGAGCAATACGCCGGGTACCCTCCCACGCCAATAACGGCATAGATGTTGCTTGCTTACATGTTTTCTCTCCTCTTTTTGCTAATGCTCTACGGAGTATGTAACAACTATTATCTAATAGACTGGAAAGGACTATCTTTTCATGCTCGAGTCGGCCACCGCGTTCACAGACCTATCCGATAGCCGCGCCGCCGGTAGCGCCATCGGCACTCAGCTCCTAGAAGGCCTTAACGGTCAAGCGCCTGACGCGCTCATCCTGTTCGTCTCCTCAAGGTACGACTATTCTGAATTGCTACAATCCGTTGAGGCTGCCTGCCGGCCGAAAATCATGGTCGGCTCATCTTCGGCGGGTGAGTTCACCAGTTCTGCCCAGGGAGAAGGCTCTGTTTCGGCTGTAGCCTTGCGATCATCAGAATTGAGCTTCACAGTGGGCATTGGCAGGGGTCTTCGGGCTGATCGCGCCGCTGCTGCCAAAGAGCTTGTTTCCTCGTTCCAGGGCATGTCGACAAACAAGTTTCTTTATCGCTCAGCCCTTGTGCTCGCTGATGCACTCGCGGGGCATGCAGATGCCCTGGTTGAGGAACTCACAGCCCTGACAGCAGGCACATATCAGTTCTTCGGTGGCGGCGCGGGCGATGATGCGCAGTTCAGCCACACGCACCTCTTCTATGGCACCGAAGCGGTGAGCGATGCGGTCGTGGCGCTTGAAATCCTCTCTAACAAGCCAATTGGGGTAGGTGTTTCTCATGGTTGGCAGACGGCTACACCCCCTATGAGGGTGACCGAGTCCGAGGGCATGCGCCTCATAAGCGTCAATGCCGCACCTGCGGTTGAAATCTTCGAGGAGCACGCTGCTCAAACGGGGCAGGACTTCGACCGGAACAACGCGTTGCCCTTTTTCCTCCACAACGTCCTCGGCATCCAGGGGGATGACGGTTACTATCTGCGCGTTCCACTTGCCGTACAGGATGATGGCTCGGTGCTGTGCGCTGCGGATGTGCCTGCTGGCGCCACATTGCACATCATGTCAACCAGCAGCGCGTCTGCTTCTGATGCGGCCACCACTGCTACTCGTTCCGCGATGGGTCAGCTCCAGGGTCGCAATCCTAAAGTAGCCCTCTTCTTCGATTGCGTCGCCACCCGTCTGAGGATGGGCAAGGAATTTGGCGTTGAGCTTGAAACAGTGCAGAAGGAACTTGGAACGGCAAAATATGTCGGCTTCAACACCTACGGGCAGGTTGCTCGTTCCCAGGGGGAGTTTAGCGGTTTCCACAATTGCACCGCAGTAGTTTGCATTCTTCCCGAATAGCGCCCATACATCAGGACGGAATGTTGCCCAGAGTCAGTATAGCCACGCTCGTATCCAAACTCGCCAACCCCGCTCGACGGTCTGAGGCCGCGCGTGATCTTGCGGTCTATCTTGGCGCCGAAGACCTCATCATCTTCATCAAGGACCCGGAGATCGATCTTCTCCTGCCCGCGCCAGGTTTCCCCCAGACGCTACCTGCCGGACGCGTCTGGAGAGCCTTTCTCGTAGAGTGCGCAAGAGTGCGCCACCATAACGGCCAGTTGCCCTTCCCGGATGAGCGCACGTTGCGAACGGCCACCGGGGTAGTTGCGGATGACGGCTCTTTGTTGGTGCTTCTGGGCGGTATTCCCGATGTTACGCTGGTCACAGAAGTCTCTACTCTGGTGCCGCTGCTGGCAGCAGCATTCCGAGGGGAGCGTGCCGTTGCAATAGCTGAAGGACAGGTCCAATTAGCCCACCAGTCTGCGACGCAAGCGCGAGTGTTAGCGAATGCGCTTGACCTTGTGCGCCACGAGCTACAGCGTGCGCTACACGCGAGAGACGAATTCCTCTCTATCGCAGCGCACGAACTCAAAACACCCCTCACCTCACTTCTCGGTTATCTCCAGGTCTTCAAGCGGCGTGCAGCCCGCGAGGGGCACATGAATGAGCGCGACCACGCTACGCTGCTGACCATCGACCTGCAAGCCCACCGGCTCCACAAGATGGTTAACGATTTATTCGATTTGAGCCGCATAGAGACCGGCATTCTAACCATAGAACGTCGCCCTCTCGATCTCACCCTGCTGTGCAAAAGGCTCACTGATGAGGTGCAGCCGGTTCTCGAGAAGCATAGTGTGGCGCTTCAGGCTGATGGTCCTGTCCTTGTTGAAGGGGATGATACACGTCTTGAGCAGGTGTTACAGAACCTGCTCGACAACGCGATCAAGTATAGCCCCGAAGGAGGGGAGATCGTGGTAGAGGTCGCACGGCGAGACGAGCACGGGTGCATGTCGGTAAGCGATCAGGGGATAGGCATCCCCGAAGCGTCCAGGTCGAAACTGTTCGAGCGCTTCTACCGAGCGGGCAACGTAGAATCGCGTAGCATCACCGGGCTGGGCATCGGCCTCTTTCTGGTCCACGAGATTGTGACTTCACATGGGGGAACAGTGGAAGTAACGAGCCAGGTGGGCCGTGGTTCCACATTCACGGTATGCCTGCCGCTGCTTCATAATACCGTCACTTTGCACCCCCTCGATTTCTCGGCTTCGCCTGCTCAGCAGATGTCGAGCAGTATGAGTCAGCCAAAGCCATCCCCGACACGCTAAGGAGCGCCAGATAATGCATGAGTCCTCTAGCGGCTTCCATCACGCGTATTACTGATGATGACGTTGATGCACCGGCTAATAAGGGTAGTTCACACTTATGGGTATTCTGATCGTAGACGACGATTTCGCTATTCGAGATTCGCTCTCACAACTGCTGGAAGGCGAAGGCTTTCAGGTCTCATCTGTAGCAGACGGCCAGGAGGCGCTCAACTACTTGCTCCAAAGTCCTGAGCGCCCCTGCCTGATCCTCCTCGACCTGATGATGCCGGGCGTGGACGGCTGGCATTTCAGGCACCGGCAAAAGCAATATCCTGCCTTCGCATCTATTCCCGTTGCCATCATCTCCGCTCATCCTAATTTTAGGTCACAGGCTACCACCCTTGACGCCCAGGGCTATATAGATAAGCCGATAGATATCGATGCATTGTTTGAGATCGTTGCGCGGTACTGCGTCTAAGCATGGGTTTCTGGGCTGACATGCACCAGAATAGGTCCTCACCAATATTCGCAGGCTTCCACCATGGGCGTAGCATCTCGTGATGAGGTGCCGAGTTTGGTCACTAAAAGAATACCAGGGCTGACTCTGTCGGCCCTGGTATTCTTAATTTAAGGTGAATTTGCGAGTCGAATGTGCTGATCACCTTTATTTCTACAAGGCGAATTAGGTACAATTAACCAACAGTAAAATTACCCTCACAGAAATACGGAAAATACAATACACGGGCAAACAAAGTTCGCACCCTACGGTTAGATTGGAGAATGGCACCAATGGCAATATTCAAACAACAATTTGCGAAGCGCGGGCTGTCGGCGCTTATGGCCCTGGTCATAGCCCTGACATCGCTCACAGTAGCGCCAACCTATGCCCAGGTGAATAGTCGAACCTTCCCTGAGACCGGCAGGACGGTACAGGGAAGGTTCCTCGATTACTGGCAGATGAATGGCGCTCTTGCACAACAAGGCTTTCCTATCTCAGCCGAGATACAGGAGAAGAGCGATACAGACGGCAAGTTGTACACTGTGCAGTACTTTGAGCGCGCCGTATTCGAGCAACACCCTGAGAACAGGGCGCCACATAACTTGCTCCTTTCCCTGCTCGGGGTCCGTTACTATAAGCAGCGCTATCCTGGCGGCGCGCCTGCCCAGACGCCTAACGCGACTCCCGGCTCTGTGGTATTCCCTGAGACGGGGCACAGGCTGGGTGGGGTTTTCCTCCAGTATTGGAAGAACAACGGCGGCCTCGCACAGCAGGGATACCCAATCTCCGATGAGTTCCAGGAAAGGAGCGCCACTGATGGCAAGCTGTACACCGTGCAGTACTTTGAGCGCGCCGTATTCGAGCAACACCCTGAGAACAGGGCGCCGCATAATGTACTCCTCTCTCTGCTGGGCACCTTCCAGCACGAGGCCAAATATGGCGCTGTAAGCTCTCCGCCTCCGGCGAACGTGCTGACCGCCCCACAACGCATGGAGCTATTTGACGCGGTGTGGAGAAGAGTGCGTGATAGCTACGTCTATACAGACTTCCGAGGGGTTGATTGGCAAGCCACCTATAATGAGTACAGGTCGAAAATCGCTGCGGCCCGCGCCGACGCGGATGTTTACACCCTTCTGTCGGAGATGATAGAGAAGTTGGACGACAAGCACTCAGGCTTCCTCAACCCTGAGCAGGCGCAGGAGGACGATGCGCTGCGTCGCGGCGACCTCAAGCTATCGGGCATTGGGGTTCTGTCACAGGAGATAGATGACGCGGTGCGTATTGTGTATGTTATACCGGGTGGGCCTGCGGAGAGGGCAGGGCTGCTCGCATTTGACATCCTCAGGTCAGCGGACGGCACTCCTATCAAGACCTCCAACGATGCTCCGCGTTTGATTCGCGGACCGCCCGGCACGTCCGTCAAGCTTGTTGTTGAAACACCCGGCAAGCCACCGCGCGATGTGACTATCGTGCGCGAGACCGTTACGTTCGCATTTCATGCCCAGGCCAAACGCTGGGCAGGCACCAACATTGTTTATGTGAACTTGCCTACCTTCAGCTCATCCGGGATTGCAAGCGAAATGGCGAGTGAGATTCAGCGCCTCGCGGCAACCGGACCAATTGATGGAGTGATTATAGACATAAGGCAGAATGGTGGTGGTCTGATTTCGGAGCTGAATTCGGCCCTTGCCTTATTCATCAATGGCGGAAGCGCAGGCTTCGATGTCACTCGTGCAGGCCGCACAGAATACAAGATACCACCGGGGCGCGTGTTGCCTTCCGTGCAGGGTAAGCCTATCGTAGTCTTGACCAGCAAGGCTAGTGTTTCCGCCTCTGACCGCTTCGCGGCGGTAATGCAGGACCACAAGCGGGCTACTATTTTGGGTACGACCACTGCCGGCAACACCGAAACAGTCTACCCACACGATATGCCCTACGGCTCACGGCTGATGCTGGCCCAGGCAACATACTTACGTATCGACGGCAAGACTGCGGTCGAGGACATAGGAGTCATCCCCGACATAGTGCTGGATGTCCCCTGGTATCAGTTCCCCGCTGATCAGGACCCGCAGGCGCTGGCTGCCGTGAAACATATTCAAGATACCAAGTAGCGGCAGGCTCAAGGTAAATGGGGGCGACGTATTGGGGTCGTCCCTATTTGCTGCGCCCTGGTGGAGAGACGAATGGCGGCTTGTCGCTTTGCGTTTCCTCATCGAGCGCCAGGGCGCCAGGTCCGAAGTACGCGAGGACGAGCAGCGCGGCGAATAGGCTCAACTCGAAGCTGTAACTGATCGGGTTGATTGATTGCGGTAGCTTGACTAGCATGATTTCCGCGGCCACTATGAGCGTGAGCAGTATCGCAACGACCCTCGCCAGCACGCCAAAGATCAGGGCCAGCCCGCCCAGGGTCTCTACGACGGCGAGAAGCGGCGCGGTAATACCTGGGGCTGGCATCTGCAACTCGGCAAAGAAGCCGACCGCCCTGCCGAAACCGCCCGTGTTTATGATCCCTATTTTGCTCAGCCCGTGGAAGACAAAGAAGACGCCAACGGCTATTCGGAGGGCGAGCAGCGCGTATTGGCCATAGTTTCTGGTTCGGTCAGAAAACATGACCTATGTTGCGGGCGAATTGAGCACAGGTAGGGCCGCCTCGATCTTTGAGCGGTCAGGTTCCAGCCAGGGTGGGAGAATAAGCTGCTCGCCCAGATGCTCCGGGTTCTCGTCGAGGGCGAAGCCTGGACCATCTGTCGCAAGCTCGAAGAGCACACCGCCCGGCTCGCGGAAGTAAACCGATTTGAACCAAAAGCGGTCTATCACTCCTGTCGGGTGCGCCCCCGCCATCACTATCTGCTCTCGCAGCGTAATCTGCTGCTGCTCATCCGGCAGCCGCCAGGCGATATGATGCACGCTTCCCACACCCCATCGCCCCTGTTGCGCGTCCGGAACCTCCTGTATATCTACGATGTTGCCTGAGCCTCCACCCTGTACAACGAAACGTACCCAGCCTCCGTCCTCCACCAGGCGCTCAAATCCGAGCACATCTATCAGGAAGCTGGCGGTGGTAGCCAAACTGCGCTCCCAGAGCCGCGCCGCATGCAGGCCGAGAACCTGCTGTTCAGTCGGCACAGGACTTCCTTCCCACGGAGTAAAGAGGCGTGGGTCAGCCGTCTCTACAAGTGAAAGTTCGAGTCCGTGTGGATCTGTAAGCGGCAGGCTACGCTCACCGAAGCGCACCTCTATGGGTGCGAATTTGACCCCATAACGCTCCAGCCGTTCTGCCCAGTAGTCCAGACTCCCTGCGGGCACGGCCAGCGGCACCTCAACTGATAGGCCCGCGCCCTTGCGCCCGCGCGGCATATTAGCCCAGGGGAAGAATGTCAGGTCGGTGCCGGGGTGTCCTTCGGCGTCGGCGTAGAATAGGTGGTATGTGCCAGGATCGTCCTGGTTGACGCTCTTCTTCACCAGGCGCATGCCTAGCATGCCCGAGTAAAAGGCAAGGTTCTCCTGTGCGTCCCCCGCTATGGCGGTGATGTGGTGTATCCCCTGGATCATGCTTGACATTTGTTCTCCACTCTTCTTTCCAGATTTCTACCACACAACCAGCAAAATACATACCCCGGCACTATTCTTCAAAGCGAGGAGTTACTTAGCACCGCTAAGGCATCCCTCAGCCAATGCCCACCTATGCCCAGGGCATGACACGCCATGCCCCTACGGTTTTGGAGCGTAAAGGTCGCTATTCAGGGGTATTACTGTCGGCAAAGCAGATCAGACCATGCCCCGCCGTAATCTCGACACGCACACGACTGCCTAGCGGGTGGCGTACCGTGTGTTCGCCGAGGCAGTGGACAATGCGACCCGAAGGCAAGCCTACCTCGTACAAGTAGTCCATCCCTCGGAATACGCTCCGAATTACTCGACCTTCGCCGAGGGGGTCTTCGTAGAGCGATAGGTCGTCGGGCCGCACAAGCGCCTCAACGGGCGTACCGGGTGATGCAGTCTCCACCTGGGGGTTCAGACCCAACTCGGTCTGGATGCCGCGAGAGGTAACTATTGCCGGGAGGAATGATGAAATACCGAGGAACTCTGCCACGAACCGGCTTGCGGGATTCTGGAAGATTCCCTCCGGCGTGCCTATTTGTTCTATCTTGCCCGTGCTCATGACCGCAACCCTATCGCCAAGCAGCAGGGCTTCTTCCTGGTCATGCGTCACAAAGACGACTGTGCTGCCGAGACTCTTCAGGATAGAATGCACCTGCATACGCATAACTGCCCGGTTTTCGGCGTCCAGGCTGCTGAACGGCTCATCGAGCAGCACCACGTCAGGCTCGGCCGCCAGAGCGCGGGCTAATGCTACCCTTTGCTGCTGTCCGCCCGATAGTTCATGTGGGTAGCGGCCATCAATACCTTCAAGACTGACCAGGTTCAGCAACTCCTTGATCCGCTGCTTCCGCTTGCCGGAGGACCA
>JBDSDS010000306.1:0-5089 GCA_039920445.1 Chloroflexia bacterium | reverse complement strand
CATGGCAGATGCCGAGATAAGTATGGCCGATGTGACAGACGGCACAATGGACAGCATCTCCCGCCTCGCCCCGTTCGGCTCCGGCAATCCTCTTCCCCTCTTCATGGCAAAAGGCGTCTATACCCGTGAAGCGCAGACCGTAGGCGACGGCTCACACCTCAAGCTCCATCTTGCCGATGCCCCACCCGCAGCCGGCAGGCCCGTCGAGGCAATTGCCTTCGGCTTTGGCCGCTTCGCCGAATTGATACGCAGACGCCCCGTAGTCGATCTTCTCTTCACAATGGAGCGGCGTGAATGGCGCGGCGAAAAGCACCTCCAACTCCGGGTGAAAGATATAAAGGTGAGCGACATTTAGAACGGTCCTACCACCTTTCCCGCTCCTATAACGCAATCGGAGTAGTAAGGGTTATCCTCTACCCAGATCCGTTCATTGTCGTCGCCCCATATCTTACTGCTCCAACCAACAGTGGAAGCGATAATAGGCCATAGTACTTTAATCCTATCCCCCTCATGCTGCACCTTAGTGTTGAGTGGCCTGCATTGGCTACTTCTAAATGTGTAAAACCTGCCTTTTTTCTGCACCTATGCCTGCGAATTATGCTCACCCTATGGCTACTACCCTGCTTATAATCCTAAATTACTACGTAGTTTTGCGTAAATTGGTCCTACTACTTTGATATTCGTCTAAAAAAGTATTGACTTATGTAAAATTCCCTGCTATACTCCGATTGTGTTGCAGTATAGTACTTTCTTCCTAGTATGTATTACACCGCAACTAGTACTTTAGCGAATACAAACATACTACCTTCAACTTCTCACGTGACGTTTCTTTTATGACGATATGTTTGTTGGCGCGCGAGGGCTAAAACGATCAGAGAGGCCGAGCAGCCGGGCTACGATCAACCAAAGAGGAGCAGGACCACGATGATGAACCTTAACGCATTAGAGAAATTGACACGACAGGCAATCAAGGGCAGCAACACAAGCATGAATAGCCGGATGATGCTGAATAACGGCTTCATTACACCGGCTGAGCACCGCTCCATTAGCTCCCTATCGTGGCAGATCGCCGCGAATGTGCGAGCCAACGGTAACGGCGCAGCGGCAGGCACCTGGGCCACAAGCGATACCGGCACAGACCGCTTCTGGGGCTAAGTTAATCTAGCCTCATAACATAAAACCCAGGCTACCTATCTCATTATGAGTTAGACCGGTAGCCTGGGTTTTGCCTTGTGTAGAATATGCTAGAGCCGAAACGTAACATGTACAGCCCAATAGATACGTTCGCCCTCACCAAGGCGGTATACGAAGAGCTAAAGAGTATACTCCTTAGCTATTCCAGCGTGATGCCCGCCAGCCTGATAGAGATCGGCAAGGCTGCGCTCTCCACCTCCGGCAAGGTAATGTCTACCCCATTCGAGGGCGACCCGGCTCATGTTCGAGCGCCCAGGTGGCCCCTTGCCGTCGCCCTCAGTTACCAGGCAGCTTCCCAACCTAAGGATCGTGACAATTGGACTAGCGCGGTGCCTGCGGTAGCAGCCGTCGAAATAGCGATGGCCGCCGCCGACCTCCTTGACGAACTGACCGACCATGACCCCAGCCCCGTCATCGAGCGGTACGGCCCAGGACAGGCGCTCAACGCAGGCAACCTGATGCTGGTGATGGCCCAGCAGTCTCTACTCCGCGATGCCCTGAAGAATAGAGGGGACCAAGCCCTCTCCGCCCTCGATGCCCTCCAGAATATGCTCGTGGAAGCGGCAGTCGGACAGCACCTAGATATGCTCTATGAACGTATGGGTTCTGCGGAAGTTACCGTCGAGATGAGCAACGCCATGACGCAAATGAAAGCGGGTGCGCTTATTTCCGGCGCATGTCGCATAGGCGCGCTCACGGCAGGCGCACCTGCTCAAGTGGTAGAGCTTCTGGCGCGCTTCGGACGAGAAATAGGCGGCATCGCCCAACTGGAGAACGACCTACGAGATGTGCTGCCCCTCAGCGCGCTAGTCGGAGCCACCCCCAACCAGCAGAAGACCGATCTTCTCCTCCGCAAGCGCACTTTACCCATAGCCTTCACCCTACGCGACGACTCGGAAGAGCCTAACGCGTTGCAGCAAGCATATAGCTCCACCGAAGATATGGGTGATATTGATGAAGAACATCTGAGGGAAGCGGTGCTTGCCGTAGGAGGCATACAATTCGGTGAGCTTGTCCTCAGCGTCCACCGAGAAAACGCTCTTGAGGCGCTTGCTGAGTTGGAAGAACTACGTCCGGGCGCGACAGCTATACTCTCTCCACTATTGCCAAAAGCGCCCGAAGCACCTCCTGGAGTTTAGAACGCATTTCAAAACTGCTACGACGTTAGTCCACCTACAGGATTGCATCTTTTCTTATCCCTACTCCCAGGCAAAATTGCTAAGAATTCCCTTGTTGCTTATGGGATTCTGTGCTCTGGGATGATAAAATAAGCAGACATACATAATATACGAGAGCGATCTTGCTTTCGTAGCATTTTAGTAGTAACGCAGAAGGGAGCAACCATGAAGTTCTTCAACCGGACATGGGGCATCACAAAGCAGGGCGGCCTGAGTGTCTCACTAATACTTATTTGCGCTGTATCGCTAGCGGCCTGTGGAGGTGACACCGCCCCTCCCACCCAGGCAGCCCAGCCGACCAACGTCATATCCGACCCTATCAATCCTAGCGCCGAGACGCCCGTAAATCCCATTAAGCCCAAAGCCTCCAACAGCATGAATGTAGAGTTGAGTGAATGGGCCATACTCCCAGCCAACGTTGGGCTTCCGGTCGGCGCAGTACGTATAACAGTATCCAACAAAGGCGAATTCGGCCACAACCTGGTGATAAAGAACGGCGGTACCGAAGTAGGGCGCACCCCCAACTTCACGAAGGCCGAAAGCCCCAAAGTGATAGAGGCAGATTTGCAGCCCGGCAATTATACCTGGCTCTGCGACATCCCTGGTCACGCCGAAAAAGGGATGACAGGCACTCTGAACGTCACCAAATAGCCTTAAGCAGAACGTCCCCTTCGGGAATTACGAATTACAAATTACAAATTAGAGACAAGCTAATCAATTCGTAATTCGTAATTCGTAATTCGTATACAGGCCCTGACAATCTATGGCAGACCACCCGTCGTCAAGCAAGAAGCGGGCGCTCCGCAAAGTCGTAGTCGTCTTCAAGACGCATTTCGACCTCGGCTTTACCGGGTTGCCCGACGAAGTAATGGCACTCTACACCGGCTGGATGTTCAAGGCGGTACGCGAGGTCGTGGCAGCCACATCGACAGAACCATTGGGCCTGCGTTACAACTGGACGCTTCCTGCCTGGCCTCTAAAGCAGTTGCTGCACGACCCCTCCTTGCCCGATAAAACACGCGCCGCCGCCCGAAGCCTGGTTGAGCAAGGTGCGCTTTCCTGGCACGCCTGGCCTTTCACCACGCATACCGCCTTCTGCGGCCTTGAGGAATTGGTGCGCGGCCTGCACATCTCCCGCGCACTCTCCGAGGAGTTCGGCAGGTGGCCTACAGGCGCGAAGCAGACCGACGTACCGGGGCATACCTGGATACTCCCCTCGCTGCTGGCGCGTGCGGGCGTCAAGTTCCTGCATCTCGGCTGCAATTCGGGCAGCCATTCCCCCCACGTGCCTCGTCTCTTCTGGTGGGAGGGGCCGGACGGCGCAAGGCTCCTCACCTGGTACTCACCTGGCGGATACGGCACTCCCCTCCTGCCACCGGACGATTGGCCGCTCGATACATGGCTTGCCGTCCAGCAAACGGTCGACAATGTCGGCCCCCACTCCCCAGAGGAGCTGCGCCGCATCCGCGATGAAGTCAGACGGGGCGCGCCGGACGCCGAAGTACTCTTCGGCGAGCTTGGCGACTTCGCCGAGTCTCTCCTGGAACACCCGGAACAGCTAGACAGCCTGCCTGTAGTCCCATACGACCTCGCCGACACCTGGATACATGGCATAGGCACGATGCCGCGAGAAGTGGCGCGGGTGCGAAAGCTTAGGACGAAACTCCTTGCATTGGAGCAGGCTGCCATCGAGCATGATTGGCCTGGGTGGCGCGGAGCCAGCAACAGCAGTGATTTTCCCCTGGCCTGCAGGGTTGCGCCACTAATTGATGCCATTTACGAACAACTTCTTCTATTTGGCGAGCATACGTGGGGCCTGGACGTGAAATCAACTATTAAGAGGGTGTACGGTGAGGAGTTCGAGGCAGCTAGGCACACCGAGTCGTACAAGCGCCTGGAAAGCTCGTGGGTGGCAAAAGCGGCGTATGTCACCAAAGCAGAAGAGTTGTATGTGCAAGCTGAGCAAATAGTGAGAACCACCATCGAAACAGAACCACGTGAAGTCTTGCAGGATGAAATCAATCACCACGCAGCAAAGACACTGCTTGCCAAAGGCTCCCCAGCGCCAGACACCACACCCGCAAACGTACTTGAAGACTCATCAATACGCCTTGAAGTGGACCCCGCGACAGGAGGAATAGCATCGCTGGTAGACAAACGCATTCACCGAGAATGGGTAGACAGATCGAGTGCCGAGCCGTTTGGCGGGTATAGATATGATCTTTACTCTATAGAGGACATTGCCGAATTCATGCGCTCTTATGGCCTCTACTTCCAGGACTGGTTTGTGCATGACTTCGGCAAGCAAGGCTACCCTGAAGACTCGCAGCACGTGACGGCATACGCACGAGACTTCAAGCTGGAGAAACATGACGAGAGTCACCTGCTGCTCTCAGGTGGTAGACTCCAAGCAACAACTAGGCAAGGCATATCTCTGCCGGAGCAGACCATCTCGATCGCCATTGAGGTAGGCTATGAGTTTTCCTATCCATACATAGATTTGGAATATCACGTAGAAGGCAAACAAGCCACACCGTTAGCTGAAAGCACGGTGGTATCTTTCCCTTTAAACTTGCCAAAACCCACCTTCCGCCTCGGCCAGACCGGCTCAGTCATAGATCCTGCGCGTGACATTATCGAGGGAGCAAACAGGAGCCTCTGGTGCGCCCATTGGCTGGATGCCTCAGACGATAGGGTTGGCTTCGGAGTAATCCCCA
>JBDSDS010000305.1:0-5156 GCA_039920445.1 Chloroflexia bacterium | reverse complement strand
GGTATACTCAATAAGATAGCCTATTTGACGCTAGAAATCGAGTGTCCCACACAGAACTCAAGCAATTATATCATTCTCTGGAAAGCGCCTCGACGTTGCTTCTGAACTCAGGACTGCGTATCGCCGTCGCCGAGTCATGCACAGGCGGTTTGCTTGGGGGCGCGCTCACCGACGTTTCTGGATCGTCGGCATACATGCTGGGCGGGGTTATTGCTTATGGCGACTCGGTCAAGATGTCGCTGTTGTCGGTCCCTGCCGAACTGATTAGGGAGCATGGCGCGGTAAGCGAGCAATGCGCACGCGCTACGGCGAGAGGCGTGGTATCACTCCTCGGCTCGGAAATAGGAGTGTCTATCACAGGCATCTCAGGTCCACTTGGCGGTAGTGACGCTAAGCCTCTAGGTACGACATACGTTGGCCTGGTTGCGCCGGACTTTGAGCAAGTAAAGCATTTTGCCTGGAAAGGTGACCGTGCCGAAAACAGGATCAGGTCGGTGGAGGCCGCTTTGTGTATGGTGGCTGAATATCTGGCGTCGAGGAATAATGACCTTTTGAAAACGAAAGAACAGGCAATAAGAGACGAATGATAGCAATTGAAACAGAAAAGGCGGGCGCCGACTACGAACTGACGGTTCTCCCGAACGGCCTACGAGTGATTACCTCGCCGATGCCGCACACTCGCTCGGCGGCGGTCCAGTTCTACGTTGGCGTTGGCGCGAGGCATGAGCGTCCGGCGCTAAGCGGGATCAGCCATTTTGTCGAGCACATGGTGTTCAAAGGGACGGAGCGGCGACCCAATCCAGTTCAGATCTCGGAGGCAATCGAGGGCGTGGGTGGAAATCTCAATGCTTGCACCGATCACGAGCATACAAGCTATCGCGCCCTGGTGCCGCACGGTTATCTCGGAACGGCGGTCGATGTGCTGACCGACATACTGCGCTATCCACGCTTCACGGAAGACGACATCAAAAAAGAGCGCGCGGTCATAATCGAAGAGATAAGCTCGACCTACGACTCGCCGGGCGAAATAGTTGACCTCGTGTTTGACGGGCTTCTCTGGCCGGATAACCCTATTGGGGAAGATGTCGCGGGCACAAAGAAAACGGTCAAACGTATCGCAAGGGCAGACCTGGTGGAGCATATCGAGCGGCACTACACGCCAGACTCAATCGTGGTGAGCGTCGCCGGGAACGTTACTCACAGCCAGGTAGTTGAGGAGATAGAGCGGCGCTGGGTTGATCTACCGGGTGGCGTTCATAAGTCGCAAGCTATTCCAACTAGCCCTGTGCCTGCTCCCGCCGGACCACATTTTACCGTGTACAAGAAGCGGACCGAGCAGACGAACATGGTTGTTGGCGTGCCCGCGCTGCCTTACACCCACCCACGCAGGTACGTGCAGGATGTGCTCGACTCGTTGCTGGGCGGGGGCATGTCGTCGCGCCTTTTCGTGGAGCTAAGGGAGAATCTTGGGTTGGCGTATTCGGTCTCTAGCTTCGTCAAGAGCTTCGACGATGTAGGAGCATTTGGAGTGCATGCGGCGGTGGATAACGACATGGCCTTGCTTGCCCTTTCTGCTATCATGTCGGAACTGAGGCGCATCAGGGATGAGGCAGTTTCGGAGACTGAGCTTCGCAAGGTGAAAGAGTATATCAAGGGGCATACGCTTCTTGGCCTCGAGCGAAGCAGCTACGTGGCCTTCTGGGCGGGCTGGCAGGAGCTAATGCTGAACCGGATAGATAGTGTGGAAGAGGCGTTGGAGCGTGTCGAGGCCGTGAGCGCGAATGACATCCGCCAGCTTGCCGAGGAGCTTTTCACGACCAAGAACCTGCACATGGCGCTTGTCGGCCCCGCTAACAAGCAGGACGGCCTTCACTCAGCTCTGAACCTCGATTAGAGCCGCCACAGACCGGGGATGATAGACGTGACAACCAAGTTGCCCGATACCAGACATATACGTGTCCTACCCGACGATGTAGCCTCCAAGATCGCGGCAGGTGAGGTCATCGAGCGTCCTGCTTCCGTGGTGCGTGAGCTAATCGACAATGCGATTGACGCGGGCGCACGGCACATCAGGGTCGAGATCAGAAGTGGGGGCCGCGAGCTTATACGCATCATCGATGACGGCTGCGGCATCGAGCCGGACGAGATGCCCAGGGCGTTCCTTCGTCATGCGACGAGCAAGATACAAACCGCCGAGGACCTGTGGGCGGTCCGCACGCTCGGCTTTCGCGGCGAGGCCCTTTTCTCCGTGGCCGCCGTCAGCCGGGTAAACCTGTTGAGCCGTCCTCATGGTAACCAGGCTGGATACGAGCTTTCGGTGGAGGGTGGAGCGACTGTTGGGGAGGGTCCAAAGGGTGCGCCCAATGGGTCTATCGTTACGGTCCGAGATCTCTTCTACAATCTGCCCGCGAGGCTTAAGTTCCTCAAGAGTCCCCAGGCGGAGGCAGCGCATATCACAGCCCTCCTTCAGCAGTACGCCCTGGCTCACCCTGGTATCAGTTTCACGCTCAGCAATGAGGGTCGTGCGTCATTCCAAACGCCTGGCGATGGGGATTTACGTACAGCGGCCTCTTACGTGTACGGCCCCGAAGTGGCTCGCGCCCTGCTTCCCGTCGGCGTCGAGCCTCTGGCGGACGAGAGCGATTGGGTCGCCGGAAATGGAGAGCGGATTTCTCAGGCGATTGACGTCTACGGTTATGTGGCCCCGCCTGCCCACTCGCGCTCGAACCGGCAGGGGATGCATTTTTTCATCAACAGCCGAGCCATACAGAGCCGGATGCTCCAGTTCGGCGTTGAGGAAGCATACCATTCCCTACTAATGGTTGGTCGGCGTCCGATTAGCATCATCAACGTGAGCATTGACCCCGTGCTGCTGGATGTGAATGTCCATCCTGCAAAAGCAGAGGTGAAGTTCCGCGACGAGCGCGCGGTGTTCAGCGCAGTGCAGCGCGCGGTCCGCTCGTCTCTGCAAGCGCATGTTCCGGCTCCCATGTATGGCTCCAGGTCGGCGGAAGGCTGGTCGCTATCGAATGGCGACGTGGCATCGATAGGAAGCACATGGGCAGAGGGCACACCGACCGCGCTGAAACAGGACGCACAATCCGACCTGTGGCAAGGGTATACAGGCAATGCTGATCGTGAGGAGATTGAACCTTTGCCTGCCGCGAAGGAGAGGACGCTGCCGCCGCTTCGCGTAGTTGGACAGGTAGGCTCGACCTATATCATTGCGGAGGGACCGGACGGCCTCTTCCTCCTTGACCAACATGCCGCCCATGAGCGCGTGCTGTACGAGCAACTGGGTGATGCTTTGGAGGCGGGGGGCGTGCCAGTGCAACCCCTTCTCCAGCCTGCGCCGCTTGAGTTAACTACGTCACAGAGAGCAGAGGTCGAGGGTGTATTGCCCCTCATGTCCGACCTGGGTTTTGAGATAGAGCCGTTTGGTGAGACTTCACTGCTGGTGCGTGCTGTACCCGCAATTTATGCTGCATCACGCAGCGATGTCGGTAACGACCTGATCGAACTGCTCGATACGGTGATGCGCGGGAGCCACCCGGCGCGCTGGCGAGAAGATATGGCTATCACCCTTGCCTGTCATAGCGCCGTGCGTGCCGGGCAGACGCTCTCGCTGGACGAGATGCGTTCCTTATTGCACCAATTGGAGAGATGCCGCTATCCTCGCTCCTGCGCCCACGGCAGGCCCACTATGCTTCACCTATCTCAGATGCAACTGGAGCGTGAGTTCGGGCGGCGCAACTAACCGCATTATCGCTCGCTGATCGTGCTGCGGGTCAGGACGACCAGCAGCAACCCGCTTTCCACCCACATGCGCCCTGTAGGTTGTGTCAGTCTGTTGCTGACGCCTCGCGCAAATCCCTGCACAAGAGGCTCGCCATCGAGCGAGTACTCCAGCCCCTGTAACTTTACTCCGGTCGCTGTCTTGCCTATGGGCAGGAGCGAAACTGTATCGCCAGCCGTCCCGTGCACCTCTGTCCAAATTTGCTGCTGCGCTAAAACGATTTCTTCCGGGCCGTCCACTATGCGGACTTTTGTGCCAACCAGTCTCGGATTCGTCAGAAGAAGAATATTGGCGAGCGTGTGATCTAGGCGACCGCCCAATGCGCCCAGGAGCACGATCTCGGACGGTTCCCACTCAAGCGCCGCAAACATCGCCAACTCTGTGTCTGTCTCGGATTTTGTGTGGTGGTCGTACCTTCGGACCTCTACACCCTGCGCCTCAAAATCGGCAATGATGGCAGGCTCACTGCTATCCAGGTCGCCTACAATCAAGTTTGGTACGAGGCATAGTCTTGCTGCGAGTGATGAACCGCCGTCAGCAGCGATTACGATGTCGGGTGGAGCAAGTCCCTGGATTGCGCGCAGAGGGTCGTCAACCGGACCGGATGCCAGCACCCAGACCAGGGGGCCTCTTTGCGCCGATTGTCGTGGTATGCTCTCGTTATTGGCCGGTGTGGGGTTGCTCATGTCTTCGGTTGATGTACCCTTCGCTGGCGCGCAGCTTCAAATAAGATAACCGACCCCGCGATAGCCGAGTTGAGCGACTCGGTGTTGCCCGACATTGGAATAGAGATGAACCGTGCGCTTTTGACCGCCTCACGCGCCTCCTGGCTTAATCCGTGCGCTTCATTGGAGACAACAAGCGCCGATGGGGAAGTCCAATCGACCTCATCGTATGGCGTGTCCGCGTCGGCTTCGGTTGCGTAGAGATTGGTTGTTGGGATGCCTAATTTCTCCAACTCTACCGGGATTTCGGGCCATGTAGATGAGAAGATCGGTAAACGAAAATGAGCGCCCATAGCCGCTCGCACCACTTTGGGGCTATAAGGATCGACGCAGCCGGGAGTTAGCCATACCCCGATAGCCCCGGCTGCCTCAGCGCTTCTCAAGAGCGTACCGAGGTTGCCTGGGTCCTGCACCGCATCGCAGACCACCCCCAGTGCTGTCCCACTTGATGTCAGGGGCGCATCCAAGCTACGAAAACGAAATGCAGCTACTATGCCTTGTGGGTGAGGCGTATCACTTGCTGCCTCAATTGCCCTCTCGGTTGCCTCCAGGAGAGTTACTTTTGCAGCGACTAGATTCTTCAGCAACATTCGTCCGCGCTCAGTACGCTTTACAAGGTCATAGTTGTAAAGGCA
>JBDSDS010000304.1:0-6930 GCA_039920445.1 Chloroflexia bacterium | reverse complement strand
ACCTGAGGATGGGCGCGGAGCCGAGCAGATCAGGGCAGACTTATTGGCTTATATGACGCTGCCCGCGCTTGAGTTGAAGGACGTGGAGGGGGCGATCTACACAGTCAAGATGACCGCTTACCGCGAGCAACTGATAGAGCCGAACGATTCTGCTCACCCGGACGGCGGCTGGGCAGCGTGGGTGGAGTTTGCTGAGGAGGTAGCAGCCTAATCAAGTAGGGAAGCGATGAGGAAGGAGGTGAGACAGTGGAAGAAGAGCAACCAACGGGAGGGGAAGAAGTAGAAAGCAGGCTCGCGACGGCTGAGGCGGCAGCTCTGACGGCGGTGATGCGTTACCGCGAGCTTGTGGCTGCGGGGCCGGGCCTGGTGGCTGAGATGGTGCGTGGCGAGACGATAGACGAAATAGACGCTTCGGTTGAAGGCGCATGTAGGGCATACGACGACATCAGTCGCCGCGTAACCGAACAGATCGAGCGACAACTACCGGCAGGCAACCCGGCAAGGTCAGGCTCGACGGCGGGGGCGGAATGGCTCAAGCCCGAAGCAAAGATAGCGCTAGGGTTGAGGGGGAAGTAACGGGTAATTACGAATTACGTCCCCTTCGGGAATTACGAATTACGATGGAACCGCCAAGACGCCAAGAGCGCCAAGTAACCGCCAAGAGTTTTATTGTTTTGAGTTACGAATTACGAAAGCTGATAGCTGCCGGCTGATAGCTGACAGCTTATGAAAAGGAGATAAGAACAATGCCATTGACATTACAGGATGCTTCGCGGCTGAGCCAGCATATGCTGGTGCGCGGGGTGGTGGAAACGGTGATAGAAGAGTCGGCGGCGCTGAGGTACCTGCCGTTCGTACAGGTGGTTGGAAATTCGCTGAGGTACAACCAGGAGAGCACCCTGGGCGACGTGCAGTTTTACGGTGTTGGCGACACCTGGGACGAGAGCGCAATGGAAGTAATCGAGAAGAACGCTAAACTCGCTATCCTGGGCGGTGACGCGGATGTGGATGCGTTCCTACAGCAGACGTATGCCGATCCGAACGACTTGAGGGCGCTGGTTGTGTCGGCCAAGGCCAAAGCGTTGGCTCATACCTTCAGCGATACCTTCTTCGACGGCGACTCGGCGGTCGACCCGCTCAAGTTCGATGGCGTGAAGAATCTGTCGGCGGGGGCGCACCATGTCGAAGGGGGCGAACGGGGCGGTGCTCGCGCTCGACCATCTCGACGAATTGGTGGATATGATCAAACCTGGGTCGCCGCACGTGCTTTTCATGTCGAAGAGGACACGGCGCAAGCTGTCGAGTCTGCGCAGGGCATCGGGCAGCGTGCTCGAGACCGGCACGGATGCGTTCGGGCGGCGGGTGCTTTCCTACGACGGCATCCCGGTGGAGGTGGACGACTTCATCTCCGACGCCGAAACGAAAGGCACAAGCACGGATTGCTCATCTATCTACGCTGTGCAGTTTGGCTTCCAGACAGGGCTGTGCGGCCTTGACAACGGCGGCATCCAGGTGCAGCCCCTCGGCGCGCTGGAGACGAAAGACGCCTGGCGTACCCGCATCAAGTGGTACTGCGGCCTGGCCCTCTTCCGCAACATCGCCCTCGCCCGGCTGGAAGGCGTGCGGATATAGATGTTTAACCACCAAGACGCCAAGAACGCCAAGAGCACCAAGATGTTTATTGTTCTTATATCTTCGGCAGGGGACTCGGAACAACTGCATTGACTTTCTCTGAACAATAATAACCTTTGTGTTCTTGATGTCTTGGTGGTTCAAAAGGGAGTAATTATGGAGAACTTTCTGAATGGGATCACTTTGTTGGGCATACCGGCTGTGGCGCTTGTGCCTGTGCTGGTGCAGGGGTTGAAGGAATTAGGGCTGCCTGCGCGGTGGGCGGGGCCTTCGGCGCTAGTGATAGGGCTTGTCGTGGCGGGTCTGGCAGAGGCTGTGGAGGCATGGCCTGGCGTCACACCGTTCGCCCGGTTCGTAGTAGCCGGACTACTGCTGGGGCTGGCGTCGGTCGGCACTTACAGCCAGTATCGTTTTCATCGGGGTCAAGAAGAGTAAGTAGAAGGGGGAAGGGAGGGGGCGAATGGTAGAGATTACGGATGTCGTTGAGCAATTGCCTCGCAAGCCGGGGCACCCTTATTGGAAGATGCGTCCCCTGGGCGGCATCGAGAAGATCGTGGTGCATTATGATGCTGTGAAAGTACCACCGGCTCAGGAGTGCGGTAGCATAGCCTACGATCCTGTGGCGCGGTATATTGAGCAGGCGCACTACCACATAAGCAAGAACTGGAACGAGGGTAAGAGGCCGGTGGTAAAGGGTTTCGATCTGATGTACCACTATCGTGTGTCCGCCGACGGCAAGGTGTGGCGTACTCAGCCTGAGGGGCTTGTTACCTGGCACGCAAGGGACGCCAACCACTCTGCGCTGGCGATCTGTTGCGACCTCGGCCCCGGCCAGAAACCGACTATCGAGCAGATGGCCGGGTTGGAAGCCTTGCTAGACTGGCTATGCTTCCACAGGCCGGACATACCCGCAGGCCGCAAAGACGTCTTTGGTCATGGCGAGCTGCACAAGGATGGCAACAAAACGCCCTGCCCAGGGGCATTACTTGGTTGGGTGCAGGCTTACAGGCGAGGGTAAGATAAGAATGGGGGCACGACGCGCGTCGTGCCCCTTTCTTTATTACTCTACGTCAACTTATCGAACTCACCTGGCTCTACTGGATACCGGGCATAGCCTTGCGCATCTTGCTCTTCCAATGCAGCGATAGTGTGCCTGCGGATAGCCACCTGTAAGGCATCTCTGATAAAGGCCGAGCGGGTTGTGTTGAGGATAGTAACTAACCGATCCACTTCATTGAGCAAAGGCTCGTCCATTGTCACCTGAATAGTCTTCATTTCATTATATAGTGTAGATTCCTGCATTGTAGCTCGCATCGGAAGGTCCGTCAAACCAACCCCACTATCGTCAGATGATTAGTCCTACTTTAGGGCACAGCCGAAGACCTCATCTCAAGGGGCAGGTGCGTATCTTTCGAGGATGACTTGCGATAATTATACCAGGGGACTCAGGAATAGGTTAGCCTGCGCCTCTGTAGCCTGTTTGTGGTACGATTAATCTATGGACGTAGGTAACGAAGAACTGTTTATAGTATTTGGAGGTGGGTGCTTCGGCACGCACCACGTTCGGCATATAGAGAAGGGCCGTGCGCGTGGACGTATCTCTTCGGAAGCGCGCATCATTATGATCGACCGCAACGAGCGCCCGACTGCTTTTGATGTGCCCGAGTTGGCCGACAACCCTTACCTGACGTATAAGCAGAGCGACTGGCTTGAGTACATGAAGGCTAACTGGGATGCGTTGCCGCCTCATACGCAGGTTGTGCCCGCGCCCGTCGCGCCTCATCTGGCGTTTGAGTGGCTGGTCTGGAGCATCAGGCAGACGCTTGGGGAAGACGCGCTAGAGGTAGAGCCGGTGGCGCATGAGTTTGGCGGCCTGCCCTATGAGTACCTCGCCGAGAGTGGAGCGCGTTACATCAGCGCCGCCGACTGGATATGCCCAACCAACTGCCGCGCTCCCCATATCTGCCCCATGACCCGCGACGTGCGCTTCTGGGACCTCGAAGATACTGTCAAAGACTACGAGAAGGCGCACCCCGACCTCTTCGCCACGTCGGTCGTGCTCAAGCCTCGATTTCGAGTGCCCGGCATCGATGCGCTCCATTTGAGAGAGTATACCGAAGCCCGTGACAGTCTGCTTGCGCTTGCGGCTACCTCTCAAGCGCAGGATAAGCGTGTAGTAGTGGGCACGGTCTCGCCCTGCCACGGCGCCGTGAGCCAGTTCAAGTTTGTAGCACCCCTTGCTATCAGATAGGCACTCCTGCCTCTTCATCACCCACGATAATACCCTCTATGCCCGATGCGGAAATAAGCCGCAAGTCGGGCGGTATTCCCTCTTGTCTGCGGTATAATGCCTCTCGTGTAATTTGCATGATCAAGGAGGGTAGATGCCAAAGGAAGTAGATAAAGAGAAAGAGTTAGTGCGTGACCTGGGCGACGGGCTTGTGCTGCGCCGGGCTGGAAAAGAAGATGCAGATGCTGTGGCGACGTTCAACTCCCTGGTGCATCGAGAGCCGGGCGATGAACAACCGGACGAAGGGGTAGGTGCGTGGACCCGCGACCTGATGAGCGGCGAGCACCCCACTACGAGCGCGAGCGATTTTCTCGTGGTGGAGAATACCTCCACTGGTGAGATCATATCAAGCATGAATTTGATCTCGCAGAAGTGGACATACGGGGGCATTGAGTTTGGAGTGGGCAGGCCCGAAGCGGTAGGCACCTCGCCAGAGTACAGGCGGCGCGGCCTGGTTCGCGCGCAATTTGACGTAATACATGAATGGAGTGCCCGGCGGGGTGAGATGGTGCAGGTAATAACGGGCATACCCTGGTATTACCGACAGTTCGGCTACGAAATGGGACTGGCCCTTTCTGGCGGGCGCAGCGGCTATCCTCCGGCGCTGCCTAAACTCAAGGAAGGAGAGGAAGAACCTTATACACTCCGTCCCGCCCTGGACGCCGACATTCCTTTCATGGGTGAGATGTATGCCCAGGCCACCAACCGTTCACTCGTGGCCTGCGTGTATGATGAGGAAACCTGGCGCTACTACCTGCATGGCCCCTCAGAGAAGAACTTCACCGGACGGAATTGGTGCATAATCCAAACGTCTCAAGGTGAGCCTGTTGGATTGCTCGCATATAGCCCGAGGCTAGGGCGTACGGCTGTGTCGTCCACGTTCTACGAGGTGAAAGAGGGTGTTTCGATGGCAATCGTCACCCCCAGCGTTTTGCGTTTCCTCTGGGCAAAGGGCCGCGAAATTGGCGAGCATGTAGGCAAAGAGGCTGACCACTTCAACTTTCACCTGGGAGCCGAGCACCCGGTCTACGAAGTGTTGGGCCGCAGCCTGCCGACTGTGTATAAGCCTTACGCCTTCTTCGTTCGCGTGCCAGATGTGCGGGCATTTCTGGACCATATCAAACCTGCCCTGGAGCAGAGGGTGGGAGAGTCACCTGTTGCCGGGCACACAGGCGAGGTGAAGATAAACTTCTATCAAGGCGGCATCAGGTTGGCGCTTGAGAACGGCAAAATTACAACTGTTGAGAATTGGAAGCCAGACCAACCCAATGATGGCGACGCAGCCTTCCCTGACCTGACTTTCCTGCAACTACTTTTTGGCTATCGCTCGCTCGAAGAGTTGCAATATGCCTTTGCCGATTGTTGGGTAAACAACGATACCTCCCGTGCCCTCCTCACTACTCTATTTCCAAAGCAGAACTCTCACGTCTGGCCTCTTGAGTAGGTTGCATTTCAGATAGGGGGAGAGTTGTCAGCAATGTGCCAATACTGCTCGAAACGACAGCTGAGTACGGCTGCTCTCACAGGCAATAGCTTGCCAGATGATGTGCGCCACCACTTGGCCGCATCGCCTCTGCCGTTGGTGAGGGGTCGAGGGCCGTCCAATTCGTACATGAATACCTCAGCAAACTGGACAGGTGATGCGGCCAAGCGGTCAAAGGCTCTTACCGGCCATACTTAGCGGCTGCGCTACGCAACTCTTCTAGCAATGGTCCACCTTCTTTCTCCAGGTCGGGTTTAGCCTCAATCAGAGAGTCCAGCGCCTCGGCCGCCGCTTCCAGCTCGCGCTTGGCTGTGGCAGCAGCCTCCGTTTCGTCGCCTTCAGCTTCGTTCTTGAGGTAAACATCTGCCGAGGCGATAGCTTTGGCGTACTCAGCCTTCGCGGCGGGCGTATCTCCAGAGGCCATTTTCGCCAACGCCAGGTTGGACCGCAACAGCACGTAGTCGCCGTTTATTTGCAGTCCCGGCTCGAAGAACCGTTCGGCAGCCTCATAGTCTTCCGCCCAGATGGCCGCTGACCCCAGATTGTTCAGGGCAAGTATCAGTCGCCACCCCAGGTCGGTACGCACCTCAGGTGGCAGGCTGTCGATATAGCGCCGGACCTCGGGCAGGATCGCCTTTACTCCGTCGTGTGCCTTCGACTCCTTGCGTGAAAGATTGTCGAGATCCTCGCCCAGGCTTACCAGCACCTGTAGTCGTGTGGAGGGTGGGCGGTTTTGCATCCGTTCAACCATCGCGGTGATCGCAGCCTTCGCCTCCTCAGGTTTGCCCTGGGCCAGCAGAATTATCGCCCGCCTGGCCGGCCCGTACGGGTTGTCGGGCGTTTCTTCCTCAAACCGCTCCATTGTCCCCAGTGCAGCCCCGAGATCGCCGGCCAGATACTGCGCCCACCCCAAAGCCGCCACCCCCTGCGGGTCGCCGGGGTACTTCGCCATGTACTCCTCTAGCAGGCGCAATGCCCTGTCTGTTTCGCCTCGTGAAAGGGCCTCACTACCATCGTTCAGCAACTGTGCTCCATCGCAGCTCGTTAGCGGCCCCGTTGTCAACTGCGGCTTCTCGAACTGTGACAAAGCCTGGCTGCTCAACACTCGCCAACGCGCAGAGGCATCATCGTGCAATTTGCTATACTCAGCCTCCCGATCGACATCTCCTTTGTTATGGTAGTAGTTCCTGGCTCCAATGGCCGCCAGCACAAGGTCGCTGTACACTATGCTGTCGAATCCTCTGTCCTCGATTGCAGTGGTCGGGTTCGCGTTCACCAGTCGTACCGCCTCTTGCGCATGCTCTACGGCCTTGATTATCGTCTCTTCATCAGGCTCCGATGTTTCACCTTCCGCGAGCGACTTGAACGTCTCATGAAGGCTCCGGTGGGTGTACAGTTGCGAGAGTATCGTATGCGCGCGCGCCTGTTCGATGGGGGTAGGATTGCCTCGCGCCTCCAGCACGCGCCTTGCGTCCCTGGCGGCCCTCTCCCACGTTGGCTCGTACTTCGCCATGAGCTCAGAGTT
>JBDSDS010000303.1:0-7824 GCA_039920445.1 Chloroflexia bacterium | reverse complement strand
GTGCGGTGCTGCCTATCTTCTATATAGTCACTCTTTTATTCTCTGCAGTAAGCCAGTTGTTCAACCCCGCCGAAGCGTCAATGATACCTCTAGTGGTGAAGAAAAGCGAACTGGTGGCGGCCAACTCACTCTTCAATCTCACATTGCCCGCGACCCAGCTTGGCGGCTTCGTGCTACTCGGCCCGTTGCTCCTGGCAACCATCTTTCACAACAACTTCAACGGCCTTTACATCGTAATCTTCTTCCTCTGCATCGCGGCAGCCGCCTGTACTTACTTCCTGCCCCAGGATGCGCCCGGTCAAACGGCAGCGAGCCGTCGTGCAAAGGGTGAGAAAGTAGGCGTGCCAGAGGTAGCAGTGGGGGCCACTCAGATTGCTAAGAGCGGCTTCCATGCCGCAGCAGAAGAACTTGCCGAAGGTTGGCACTTCATCCGGCGTGACCGGGTCATCATGAGCGCCATCGTCTACTGGTCGATAGCCATCGCGGTCTTCATGATGCTCGGTACGATAGGTCCCGGCTTTCTGGAGAATGTGCTTCATATAGAGGGCAGCCAGCTCATCTATATCCTTATGCCCGGTGGTCTGGGGCTTGTCCTGGGCGTAATATTTGTTGGCCGGTTCGCTAACGAGCACAACCGTGAGAGCATGATAAACTGGAATTTGCTGTTCGCAGGACTGACTCTGGTGGCGTTCTCTATTCTCTACCCTATCCTCGACTTTGTGTACGACCAGTTCGGGGTGCGCGATCCGAACGGTACTGTAGTGCTTGTGATGCTCGGGCTTATTACGTTGTTGCTAGGCCTCTTCAACAGCTTCATCTCCGTGCCCGCCCAGACCGCACTGCAGGAACGCGCTCCCGAAAATATACGCGCCCGCGTCTTCAGCGCGTTCTACACTGTTTCCAATATCATCCTGATCGTGCCAGTCTTCTTCGCCGGTGCGATGGCCGACTGGCTCGGCTATGTGCCGACTGTAGTGATAATTGGTCTTAGCGTCTTGCTCATAGCCGGTATAGGTCTTCGTCAGAGCCGTACACACAAGGGCAACACCGTTCGCCTCTCCAACGGCCCTATCACCGCCGAAGAAGCCGAAGCCGCCGTCACAATCGCCGCCCCAGGAGCGCAGCCCTCTCCTCTCGTGAAGAACCCTGATGCCCAATCGACTAAAGATACCCGACCTCACCCCCAGAGCGACTGAGAGTACATCCCCTACAACATCCTCTTTCCGTCTGGTATGATAGGCTAACACCTATCTGCTAACATAACTCAACGAGGAGTAGGCATGGCCGCGTTAGATACTCAAACCAAAACATCGACTGACTGGCTGCCCCTCCAGGCGCCCACGAACCTTAATAAGCCTTCCTTCGACTGGTGGCTATCCATCCTGCGCCGCGCTCTCATCTCACGGGCCATGGACGACCTTGAGGTAAGCAAAGAATACAGGCCGAACCCCGACAAGCCCCACGAAGGCAAGCTAAAGTTCCAGTTCGGTGCGAAGGGCCACGAGATACCCCAGCTAATAGCCGCCGCCCTCCTCAACCACCCCCACGACGCCGCCACCGTCTACTACCGCTCCCGGCCCCTCATGCTCGGCGTCGGCCTCACCCCGTTTGAGGCGTTCGCCAGCAACATGCACAAGGTGGAGGGTGTATCGGGCGGGCGCGACATAGGCGTGGTATTCAACCACAAGCAGCCGGGCGGCGTGACGGTCCTTCCCGCATCGGGTGATGTCGGCGCGCAGTTCACCCCCGCAGTTGGTTGGGCGCAGGCGGTACAGTACCGCGCCACCGAGATGAAACAGGATGAGTATGCGGGCGCGGTTGCGCTCGTACACTCGGGGGACGGCGCGACCGCCACCAACGGCTTTTGGAGCGCCATCAACATAGTCTCCCCCCGCAAACTGCCCTATATCATGCTCATCGAGGATAACCAGTACGCCCTTTCCGTCCCTTGGCGCTACCAGACAGGTGCGCCTTCTATAGTCGAGAATCTGCGTAACTTCCAGGACCTCAATATCCAGTCTGTCGAGGGTGGCGATATACTTGCGCTCTATTCCGCGCTCAACACCGCTATCAGCATGGCTCGCAAGGGTGATGGCGCGCAGATGGTCCATGTGAAGGTGCCGCGCCTCACAGGACACAACTGGCAGGATCCCGCCGCCTACAAGACCGCCGAGGAAAAAGAAGAAGACGCCCGCCGCGACCCGCTCGCTCGCCTCATAACCTACCTCCAGAAGCAGCGCCGCATTCCGGCAGCACAGATAGACACAATGCGCGAGGAAGCAACCCGGTTCGCGCTGGAACAGGCAGTGGCAGCATGGAAGCAGGGCACCGAGCCTTCCCACGACGATGCCCTGACGCACCTGTTCGCACCTGAGATGAGAATCCCGGAAATGCAGCCCAACACCGACGGCCCACGCCTCACGATGCAGCAGTCGATCAAGCAGACGCTCGAAGACGAGATGAAACGCGACCCAAGCATCCTGGTATTTGGAGAGGATGTGGGTGCATTCGGCGGTGTGCATCGAGTGACCGACGGGCTTCAGGCCCGCTTCGGCGAGGCACGCTGCTTTGATACAAGCCTGAACGAAGAGGGCATAATCGGGCGCTCTATAGGCATGGCGATGAACGGCCTGCGTCCTGTGCCTGAGATACAGTTCCGCAAGTACGCCGACCCCGCCCACGAGCAGATAACTGACCTCGGCAGCATACGCTGGCGCACACATGGAAGGTTCGGCGGTCCCGTAGTCATGCGTATCCCCGTCGGCTACCAGCTAATGGGTGGCGACCCCTGGCATGCCGTTTGCGGCGAAGCGATATTTGTCCACCTCCCCGGCTGGAAGATAGCCTACCCATCGACTGCCGCCGACACCGTTGGCCTGCTCCGTACAGCCCTCAGAGGCGACGACCCGGTAGTATTCCTTGAGCACCGACTCCTCTACCGCTCCCGCGAGGCCAACACCACCTACCCCGGCCCTGACTACCAGCTACCCTTCGGCAAAGCCCGCATTGCCCGCCAGGGGGACGATGTTCTTATAGTCACCTGGGGCGATACAGTCCACCGCTCCATCGAAGCCGCCAACGCCGTAGCCCAAAGCACAGGCGCGGAAGCCCGCGTGCTGGACCTGCGCACCGTCGTCCCCTGGGACAAAGAGGCCGTCATGGAGGCGGTCAAAGAGATAGGTCGCGTGCTGATCGTCCACGAAGACACCATCACCTGCGGCTTCGGGGCAGAGATCGCCGCCCAGATAGCCGACGAAGCCTTCATGTACCTCGACGCCCCGGTCAAGCGCGTAGCCTGCGCCGATGTCCCCTCCCCCACCCACCACAACCTCTTCGAAGCGGTAATGCCTACCACGCAAAGGATACAGAAGGCGTTGGAGGAATTGGTCAGGTTCTAAAAGAATAGATAACAACCATTGTATGTACTACCCAGCGCATCAATTCGCGGGGGATGCTTCATCACATATTGCTCAGAAGGTAAGGTCAGATGGCAGAACATAGTGGCTTGGTCAAAATATGGGCAGCAGAACCGGACAACGAAGGTGGAGAGAGCTTTTGGGCTAGGCCATTAGGCAACTCCCTATACGAAATACAGAATATTGTTATGTTTGCCCCGGGGCTTCACCCTCTTGATATAGTTCGTTGCAAGGAGGTAGAAGACATGCTACCTGAGGTAATTGAGGTCGTTAGCGCGAGCGGATGGAAGTCTGTGGGTATAATTTTCCGCGAAGACACGAGCGCTACTGAGGATAATCATATTGATGTGATGTGGACCTTGCGCCAACATGGGTGTGCAAGCGAGAAAGCGGAAAGGCTTAGATTTGCTTTTGCAATACCTCCCGAAGCAGACTTCGAGAAGATTCTGCAATTCCTACAGGAGCAAGAAGAGCAGGGAATCCTTTATTTTGATGATTTGGAATAGATCGCCCATTCTTACACTACTACAGTCGTCAATTGCTGACTGCTAGCTATTCTCCTCCGATAGATACCAAAGGTTTCCTCTAATCCAGTCCGCGAACTGGTCTTCAGAGTTCGACGAGCGGTCACGGTTGGATAGATACCTGACTATACGTTCGCCGAACTCACGCGGGCGGCTTTTCACAAGGTAGCCGTTGAGTTGCAGGAAGACTATGCCTGCCGCGAAAGCCGCGCGCTTGTTGCCATCCACGAAAGGGTGCGCCTGGGCGATGCCTAAAATGAGCAAGGCTGCCTGCTTTGAAAGGTCGGCTTCTTCGTAATGAGCAGCCATCTGTGGCCGCATCATGGCGCTATCGAGTAGGGCCTCGCCGTTATCGCGCAGTAGAGCACTCTGGCCGTACTGAACCATAATCTCCTGGTGCATGGCGATAACATCAAGAACACTCGGTTGCCTGAAGGGTTGGTCGGGCATCTAGGCTCCCCTAGTTCTCGCCCAGGTAATCGTAGTCTTCCTTGTAGAGGCGCATCGAGCGCTCGAAGGCAGTCCGCACATCGGGGTCCATCTGCACCCTATAGTCAACCTTGCGAACCTCTAGGGCTACCGTATCGCCCTCATGCAGGTTCTGGCTCTCCATAGCCTCTTTTGGAATAGTCACCACATAACTATTCCCAACTTTTCTCACTTTTTGCAGCAACATCTGATTGTTCCTTCTTCATGAATTAGTGTATATACTGTATAAGTAGTATATACACTAATCTATTCTTGATGTCAATTGCTTAGGAGCCAAAGAGAGCAGGTAAGCAAAGTAAAGTTGTTAGCTGGTGTAAAATAGAACAAAATGAATTACTAGCGACTATCCCACCCGGCTTGCCCATATATAATCATCCAATAAATCAGGAGCACAGAATCAATGGACAACAAAACTAACCAACCCATCCACCCGGAAACCCGCATAGGACACGTGCATCTCAAAGTATCGAACCTAGAGCAATCGCTAGAGTTCTACCGCAACGCCTTCGGGTTTGAGCTAATGCAGCGGTACGGCAACAGCGCGGCATTCATCTCGGCGGGCGGCTACCACCATCATATCGGCCTGAACACCTGGGAGAGCCTGGGAGGTCCACCTCCACCACGAGGCGCCACCGGCCTCTATCACCTCGCCATCCTCTATGCCAATCGCCTCGAATTAGCCCGCGCCCTGCGCCGCCTCGTTGACTACGGGGTGGAAATAGATGGGGCAGCCGACCACGGCGTGAGTGAAGCGATCTACCTGCACGACCCCGACTACAACGGCATCGAAATCTACCGTGACCGCGACCCCTCACAGTGGCCCCGCGCCGAGGATGGCGTGGCAATGATTAGTGCGCCACTCGACTTGAACAAGCTACTTGCCGAGGCAGATGAATAGCTACCGGCGAGTGAAACGTGATTACCGATCACTGACCACCGACTACTAGGGTGCCATCAGCTTCATGGGCAATCGATTTCGCCTGCAAACTTTCGCACCCCATCGCCTTTGAATGTAAAGAAGTATTTCTGGACTGTATTGGGTGCACCCTGAAGTTCACCACACTCTGAGGGAGTGACAGTGAAAAGAGTTGGATTGTCGTAGATTAACTGAACCGCTTGAGGGAGCGCATTCTGGAATACAGGAACGCCATCCATGAATGGAGGCAATTTCAGGAAATAGAATATGTCCCTTTCACCAGCATTGGGAACTAACCGCTTCACATCGTTGTACACTCCACCGCTCACCTTGCCCGCCGCGTGCCACGCGCTCTCTTTGACCACCAGGTCTCGTGCCTGGGTGAGCAACATCGCAGCCAGAACAAGGGCACCTACCGCCCTCGCAATCCTCCCATTTTGCTCCCGACTGCTCGACAAGAAGCCTACAAGCCAACTCACCAGCCCTGCCGCGAAAAGAGCATAACCCACCGAAGGCAGATAAAAATACCTGTCGGTTGGCCCAGTGAAGAAGACGAATAGGAGCGGCGTCGCAATCATCCACACCAGGCCGAATAAAGCCAACCGCTGCCTTTGCCATAGCAACAGCCCTAGAAGAGCCACTACCGCCAATGCCTCGACCAACACCACCGTCCTCAGCGTGTCCAGAGAGAGCGTAGCAAGTGTGCGGCCCCCCGGTATCAGACCATGCACATAATCGAAGATGCCGAGGAGAATCGAGTCAAAGTTCAGCACACGGAACTGTAAACCGCCCCGCCCAACGCTGCCTCTCCCAGCAAGCTGAAGAATAAAATAAGAGAACAGAAATACCACATAAGCACTGAAGGCAAGCACCAAACGTCCTATCCCAGTGCCCCTATCCTTACCTGCAAGCACTCGCCCGAAAATGAGGGCATCCACGGCTAGAAGAAGCGGCAGCACCACAACCGTCTCCCGCGTGAGCAGACCTAGCGCGAACACCCCCACCGAACCCGCCAATAATAACGGCCTGCCTGATGAGCGAAATCTTCGGAAGAGCAAGAGCGCGGCCAGTATGCAGAAGAGGCCCCCCAGGTCGCCTATAGCCGCTACCCACGACACCGTCTCTGCATGATGGCTGTTCAGGAGAAACAACAGACCCGCCGCCAGGCCAACCACCCACGCTCGACTGCACGCTCCCGACCCGACCACCAGACGATAGATCAAGTAAGCATTCAACCCGTGCAGCAGCAGCGAAACCAGATGGAACGGCGCGGCCCGCAACCCAAACACGCTCTGCCCCGCCCAGTAAATCACCTTCACAATTGGCCGGTAAAACCACTCAACATTCGGATCGAAAAAGCCCACGACATCATTCAGCGAACTGACCCGCGTCCACGACAGCAGCACAAAATCGTCAGCCAGGAAGTATCCGGTAAGGTTCGGCACAAAGACGAGCAAGCCACAAGCAATCAGCAAGACAGCAACGAAGTCAGGCCGCATCCTCGCCATTTCCCGTCTCAACATGGCATCACCAGACCTCCGCGCACGTATGCTTGACAAACAATAAGAACCTTGGTGATCTTTGCGTTCTTGGCGCCTTGGTGGTTAGACAATCAAGGCGCGAACACCCAGTACCTGTAGCTTGTGAAGCCAGGCCCACCAGGATCGAACGTGGTGTCAATGCGTATAACGGCATGTTCGCCGGTGATGTACTCCGCCGGAATAGTGAACTCGTATTCCTGCCAGGCGGTATCCCTCTCATTAGTCGACTCCCACAGTCCAACCTGCCGCCATTCCGACGACACTTTTGCCCAAACCATTAGCCTCTGTCCCGCCTCCGGGTTCAGCCTGGAACGGGACACCACAACAAGTGGCTTACCGGGTATGCTCTTTACGATGAACTCCTCCCAACCTGAGTGCCTGCGTCCACTCTCGCTCATGCTAAAACCCGATTCGTCATATGCCGATGTTGTCAGGATAGACTTCGGTTCCGCGAAAGATGGCAGCCTGCCCGAAATCTTGTACTCATGCCGCTTCTCGTCCGCTACATCGCCAACATTCAGTGTGTCAAGTGGCTGCACGCCCTCGCGCACTAAATAGGTCTTCTCAGGCTCAAGCAGCGCGTATTCCCACCGCACCTCGTACAGTGTTTCGGTGTCCCCCGCCGTGATGATAGGGTTCTGCACCCGAAGCGAGTAAACAGGCCTGAGGAAGCTCTGCGCCACGCTCTCATCTATGCCGTTGAGGAACACATTTGGGTGTATCAGCAGGTAATCGGGCCGCTCCTCATCGGGCATACGCATCAGCGTGTCAAAGATAGTGCCCCAGCCGCCGAAGTAAGCGCCCCTGAGCTTGTTGTTCGTCAGGCCTATCAGGTCGATTACATATCTATCGCTCATGTACTTATGCGCGCCGGTATCGTTAACACCAATGCGGGCGTCAGGCGGCGTATTCTGGCGTATCCAATCGCTGAACGCCAT
>JBDSDS010000302.1:0-4917 GCA_039920445.1 Chloroflexia bacterium | reverse complement strand
TGCTCGTGAACAGACCGTGAATATGAACGTAGTGAACTCTCGCCGGGCGTTACCTGACATATTTTCGTTAGTGAGGTACTGAACGAAGTGAAGAATCCGTTGCCTGAGCACAGACTCTCCCCTACGGATTCTTCAATGCATTCAGAATGACAAGGGGAAGTGGGTTTGCTTCCTCCGACAGATATTTGTAAGAAACGTCTAGCCAATTCATAATTCAAAACTCATAATTCATAATTCCCGAAGGGCCGTCCGATACCAAATGTTTTCCAACCTCGGCGCGAGCATTTCAGTACGCATATCCTCCGCTGCTTGCAACGCCCTTTCGCGCACCTGAAGGTAAGCCTGATCTGACGTCAGCATTTCAACTACCGCCTCCGCAATTGCGCCTGCATCCCGTGGCGGTACAGGCACACAAGCCTCAAGCGGGGCAAGGTATGAGGTAATCCCTGTGGTTGAAGTGACGATAGAGGGTGTTCCGACCGCACACGCCTCCGGTACGACCTTGTTTTGAGCCTCGATGATAGAAGGGCATACAAGCATGTGAGCCGCCGCGAGGTGGCTTCTCACTTGATCATGCGGCACCTGTCCCGTGAATACCACATGAGAAGCCACACCCAGTTCGATGGCACGTTTCAGCAAGAACTCTCGGTAGTCGCCAAAGTGCGGTGTACTTCTGCTCGGCCCGCAGATTAGGAACCAGGGCGGCTGCTCACCCTGCCGGTTCCTGGCTTCTACTATCTGCGGAATAGCATCAATCAGGTACTCCAGGCCTTTGAACGGGTGTAAGCGGCTGAGCGCCATGACAATAGGCCGGTTCAACCCAACCCCATACCTGTCGCCAATCTCGCGCCTGCACGGCGCCCTGAAATCGTCCAGGTTGGCGTTCTCCGGGGGAAAGGCTGCATCTTCGATGGAGCGCAGCACTACCTCAAGGCGATCTCTCTCTGCCAGCCCCTCGTCCACTAGATAGTCGGCGAGCAAAGGAGAAATCGAGCGCACCAGGGTCGCCTGCTTGAATACCAGATTGACAGCCGCGCGTGGCAGCCGGAAACGGCGATAACCATAGTCAGCTTCGGGAAGTCTGATGACATCTGCGCCCTGGACGTTCACCAGAAAGGGCATGCGGCCTGCGGACAGCGCGGTGACCAGACCGAACGGATAGGCCCCCTCTATGTGTAGCAGGTCGTATTTACGTGTGCGAAGATGCCTCCGAAACGCCGCCACAAGTTGAGGCAGGTCTTCGTACTGGAGTAATCTAGCCGAAACGGGCCGGACGATACCCGCGAGCCGACTCCCCCTTGCAGCCAGATTGACCTGGTAGACATTGATGCCCGAATAGACCGCCTTCGTGTACAAGGGCTTGTCCGGCTCCGTAATTTGAGTAAATACATCTATTTCATGCCCACGTGCCCGGAGCGCAAGTACCATCTGCTCGTGACTCGCGTTGCCCATAGCCTCTGGACCATATGATCCGATCAAGTAAAGGACTCGCAGCGGTTTGCGGTCAGATGGTTCAGATGGTGTGGTGGTCGGTTTCATGCGCCCCATTATAACAGCAGTATTACCGAGCAGGTATTCTGTTTGTCAATTCCGCATATAGTCCTTCGATGCGAGCAATCAGTGGTCCCTCGGCGTACCGCTCAAGGGTCTTGTACCCGCCAGCGATTAGAGCCTGTCGAAGCGCGGAGTCACTTAGCAAACGGATAATGCCATCGGCCAACAATACCGGGTTCTCAGGTTCGACCAGCAGACCGTTCGAGCCGTGAGAGATCATCTCGTTCACCACCGGCAAGTCTGTCGCCACTACAGGACAGCCACAGGCCATCGCCTCGAGGGGGGGCAGGCCGAAACTTTCGTACCTTGTCGGATAAACTAGGCAATCGGAGGAGCGCATGAGCCTGACCTTGTTTTCCTCGACTACACGACCAAGAAGCACTAGATGGTTGAGACTTCCGTTACGCGCACAGATATCGGTCAGATTGCTTGCCAGGGCTGGGTTTTGCCCCGCGAAAAGGAAGGTAGCCGTGGGAAACTCAGCGAGCACACTCGGCATAGCATCGGCCAGAAGATCGTAGCCCTTTCGCTCCTTGAGTTGCCCCAGGAAAAGGATATGCGGTGATGAGTAAGCCGAGGCTAGAGATGACCCAAACGGCACAGACCTGATGTAAGGCACATCAATCCACAGCGGGATTTGCCTGACCTTTTCTTTATGAAAGCCGAGTCTTCCAAGCAAGTCGACTTCGTGCCTTGAGAGAGCAATCAGGCGGTCCGCGGCGGCAAGCGGGAAGTGCATACACCAGTTCTGCCAGATCGCAAGCGGATTGCGCCCACGCGACTGGATCATACGCTTGATCAATTGCCTGGGCCTATAGATCAAACGTCCAGGATACATCTTTCCAGAATAAGGCCGCTCACGGTCATCTACCAGATAAGGATCGTGGAACGGACCGACCACGGTGAACACGACAGGTACACGCAACAGCCACGCAACGAGAGTTGCCTGCCAGTTGAGAGCATTCCGCAGGTGAAACAAATGGATTACGTCCGGGCGATAGGCTGCGAGGATAAGAGGTAAAGCCGGCGCGAGCCATGCCTTGTTGACATTGACCCGGCGCACGTCTATTCCGTCTACGTCTTCGCGGCCTAGTCCAGTTATTTCGGAGCCTTTCTCCCGTAAGGTGAACGCCGTCACCTCATGGCCTCGCGCCACGAGCGCACGACCAAGAATCGCCTCGGGCCACTGTCTGAATTGCCTGGTGACGCCCGCAGTTGTGATGATGGCGACGCGCATCCTAGAGAAACCTCAATACCGTTTGTGCGAAAGGGATGCGTAAGGCAAGAAAGCGGTCTTTATCCTCTGTGTCTATTCCTCCGAGCAATTTGAACGCCGCATAGAAGACAGCCATGCCTGTCACGAACATCAGGACCGTAGAGGGAATATTGGGTGGGAGGAACGCGAGAAAGGGGAGCAGCGCCACCCCCATGAGCAGAGAAGCAGTGCCAACCCGAACGAAGAAGCGCCCTGGGAAGCGCAGCCCTAGCCGGGCAACAGCATATCCAAGGGCCACTCCACGCGATGCCAGACCCGCCGTTGCCGCCGCCAGCGCTGCGCCGACAGCCCCGAATTCAGGCACCAGCAATAGCATCAATGGGATACTTATCAGCGCGACCAGACGGGCCGTGATAACCGCACGATAGTCCTCATAAACCATCAGGACATTGAGCGCAACGCTGATTATAGCCTCGCCGAAAAGCCCGAAAGCAAGGATTGCAGTGCAAGCAATTATCGGCGGCATGGTGAGTTGGGTTACCACGGCGTCAAGCCCGACCTGGCCATAGAGGACCTGAAGCACATTACGCGCTATCAACACCAGCCCGACACCCGATGGAAGCAGCGCGAGCAGTAGAAACTTCGTTATGGTAGCGTATGCGGTGTTTAGCCCCTCGATGCGGACCTCCGCGTACAGGCGGGCGAATAATGGAGTCTGCACCCCGGTCAGCGGCACGACAAGCGCACGCAAGAACTGCTTGGTAAACTTATAGGCTAGAGCCACAACTGCCACTTCCAGTGTCTTATCCTGCGGCGCTACTACCAGTAGGCTCACTGCCAGCACCACAAACGGGAGGTCGTATAGATAGACCGTCCAGTTGATCAGATAATTCAATCCGGCAAACGAGACCAATCTCTCTTGGAGTGGACGTGTAGAGGGGATTTTCACTTCCGAGGCTTTACGGTGTGGCTCCTGGGGCATCTCGCGCAAAAGCCGCCAGACCTGCCACAACGCGAGCGCAACAGAGAGGATAGTCGTGATGAGGAGAGCCAGCATCACCCCCAGCACATTCCAGCCCGCCAGCACGAGCAGCGCGGTGAGTGTTGGATATACAACAGCGGCAAGCACGTCCAGCGAGTTCGTTACCTTCTGGCGAAAATGCGCGTACAAAAACTGCACCGACACATCCGACGCCGCGCCTAGAACAAGCAGCATTGCAATGAAAAGGAGAAGCCACCCGCCCGTTTCACCGAGATTGAAAGTGCTGATCCAATAATCGGGGAATAGCGCCAATGCTCCTATCAATAGCAGGAGCACAGCACCCTTTATGAACGCCACCATGAATAGGAGCCGGACGGTGCCTCGCCTCCCGAAGCGCATCTCGATTTCAGGGTAAAAACGAGGCAGGGTCCGCTCGATCCCCAGGTCCGCGAAAAGCCCAAGAAACGTCAGCAGCGCCGTTGCCAAACTGAGTATAGCAAAGCCCTCGCCACGTAGCGAACGCACCACCACCACGCTCGATACGAACGGCACGAGAATCTTGATCGGGAAGAAAGCCGCGTTCCAGATCACCGCCCAGCCTGCCCGCTCGACCAGCGGTCTGCTTTTCTGTCTGTTGCCTTCTGCTGCCATAGACTAATCTTGCCCACTTCGGGAATTACGAATTACGAAATGGTGTGCTTTCTCGTAATTCGTAATTCGTAATTCGTAATTCGTCTTACCTCGTCACTTCCACAGAATCAATCTGGATGCCGAGTGCCCTCTGGTCGTAACTGATGCCTGCGCGACGTCCCGACCAGGTCGGCGCGGTTATAGACAAAAGCGCGCCATCGCCTTCATCGCCTGGTACGGCAATCCCTGCTGGTATCTCCACCAAGTAGTCTGTGAAACCGGCGCCCGGTGGAACAATGACCTGACCAAGAGGGCTATTGCCTATCTGAAGCGTGACCGTCACGGGTTCGCTCCGCACCGGAGCTTGATTCGCAATTGGCGTTTCGGGACGTAACCGGAGGTTGAGCGTCGCGGGAGCGAAGGTTGTGCCGTCGCCGGAGCGCTCCAACGGCAGCCTCATTACCGCTTTGTCCCCCGTCCACCTCCAGGGTGATGTGTCGCCTTCCGGCTGCTCCTGCAAGTAGAACCCAGCCAC
>JBDSDS010000301.1:0-6591 GCA_039920445.1 Chloroflexia bacterium | reverse complement strand
TCGCGCTCGTGCTCCGCGATGATCTTTCGCAAGGTAGTGTCGATTCGGGCAAGGCTCTTACGCAACGTGCCGCCTTTGCCCACACCCAGCACATCGAACGGGACCTGGGCTAACGCAATATTGAGCGGGTTTGTGACCGTTGTCACGAGCGTGGCCACAGCCTTACCCAGTTCCCGCGAATTGCCTGCGAGGTCCATGCTGAACAGGGTGCGCCCGGCGATCACGAGGGCTAACTGGTGCATCTCGCGGGCGATGTCTATCGTGGCGCCCGGCTTCCATCTTGCCAGTCTTTGCTCCGTGGTTTCGCGCATTGTGCGCTGGTACTCCTCGATCCTTTTGCGATGGAAGGCGGGCATCATCAAACGGCGTTGCTGCTTGTGCTCAGGGTCGTCTATGAATAACACGCCCCGGCCTACTATCCAGCGAGCATGCACGCGCTCGATCAACGGCTCAACCAGGAAATTATCGACGCCGTCCACCAGGATGTAACGGTTGGCGGCTGCGCCGTGCAGGGCTGCTCCTTTTATACCGAGCAGGTCGATCCGCACCACCTCGCCATATCGACGGTAGTTGTCCATCATGAAGTCGACCGGGTTGTGCATGTAAGAAAAGACGGCTCCGACCAGCGGAAGCCCCGGAGGTCCTGGCGGCAACTTTCTCTTGGGCATTCGTTCACCTTTCCAGCGTGAGAAATAATACAGTTCATTATACGCCGAACATGCGCCCAGGTATTGCTCACAGCCTCAATCGCGTAGCGCCCTTCCACAACCTGGGCGGATGTGTATAACCCCCACTCTTACCCATTGACTCGACTGTAATCATCCCCTATACTATGGCTACTTCGGAGTTACTGGTTCGCCAGGAAAGCTGAAGGAACAGAAGGCCAGACGGTCCGCAAGGATTGTTTGGCTTTTCTGTTTGTGCAGGGTTGCCATTGGGTTGTCGAGTCTGCTCCTATAGTAGTAGAATAATATCTGCTAGGAGATTGTTATGAAACGCCTACGCTTTTTGCTGCCACTATTTGTTTTCCTGTTAGCCGCTTGCGACCAATCCGCGCCGGTCGGTCCCAGCCCTGTGCCCGCAACTACTACTGCTGAGGCTCCTACTGCTACTTTAGGAGTTGAGGCCACGACCGCTCCTACTTCTGTTACTTCCGGCCTGTCTACTCCTACCTCACCGGACGTTTTTGTGATACCTACCGAGGAGCCTACGCCTACTGCCGAGCCGGTCGTGATAGTGCCCTCCGGTGGCTCAGGTAACGTTGATATTGACCGCGAAGTGAATGAATTCTTCATTCAATTCTACCAGGCGCGTAGCCTCACCGACGGCTTCTTCGACATCGAGATGGTACGCAACCTCACCGACGAGCCATACCGGGACTACACGGTCAGCCTCCTGCAGAATGATGCGAGCGACGTGGACACTGGCAAGCTTATCGCCGTCAGCTACAGCGACATCAAGGTAGAAGTTGACGAGTGGCAGCCGAGGGAGAATGGCGGGGGTACCGTATTTGTTTCCGTATCGCGCAACAAGCACGAAACGCGTCAGGGAACCGCGTCTGCTACCACCAATGCAACCGATCTACGCTTCAAGCTCGAGCGGCGGCCAATGAACCTGGGGGTGGCATGGATAGCAGTTGACTTCTACAATCCGGCGAGCGGCCAGTGGATATCTCAGCACGTGCCGCCACCACCGGGCGACATCGGCGAAGAGGTGCAAGAGTACTTCGTGGAGTTCTACGCAGCGCGCACCCTCCTGCCGGGCGGCAGATTTGACATTGACAGGACCACACAGATAACCGAGTTTGCTTACCAGGAATATACTTTGCCTTTGTTGGAGCGCCAACAACAGGAGGCCGACGAAGGTAAGCTAACCGAAGTTACGTATAGCGACATAAAGACCGAAGTAGCAAACTGGTTCCCCCAGGCGACGAGCCACGGCGGGGTAGCCACGGTCAAAGTCACACGTACCGCGCATATCGTCCGGCCCTCCGGTGTGGAGCCTCCACAAACCGCCACCTACGAGTTCCGCGTACATCGCCACTGGGACGAGAGCGACAACGGTATCTGGATAGCGGTCGATTTCTTTAGTCCTATTAGTAACAAATGGGTCTCGAAGAGCGCCGGAATGAGCGGTCCAGTGCCGCCCACCGGCCACGGGTGATGAGTTCTTGACCTGGCCGTGTGCCGGGACGAGTTGTTGGTTACTAACAACGAGGCGATACCATGTTTGACAGCATACTTAACCGAGTCCGCCCTGAGCGCCAGTATGAGCCGGACGAGCTAAAGAAGCGGCTCCCACCCGGCCAATCGCTCACCGAGAAGTGGACGGTGCTCCATTACGGCGGCGTGCCCCATACTCCCCTCAACCGCTGGACCTTTCGTGTCTTCGGACTTGTGGAGAACCCTACCGTCTGGACCTACGAAGACTTCATGGCCTTACCGCACGGGTCAACCGAGTCGGTGGACATCCATTGTGTTACACGTTGGACCAGGTTCGAGAATGTATTCGAGGGTATCCCTTTCAAAGAGGTATACGACCGGGTCAAACCGAAGCCGGAAGCGCAGTTTGTGCTGATTCATGCCGAGCAAGGCTTTACCGCCAACCTTCCCCTTTCGGACCTGATGGCGCCCAACGTCATTTTCGCCCACAAAAACAACGGTGAGAACATCAGCGACGAGCACGGCTGGCCCTTGCGTCTGGTTGTGCCCCACCTTTACTTCTGGAAGAGCGCCAAGTGGGTGCGCGGCCTAGAGTTCCTTGACCACGACGAGCCTGGCTTCTGGGAAGACGCCGGCTATCACATGCGCGGCGACCCCTGGAAAGAAGAGCGTTACCGCGACGACTGGTAGGAAACGGAAATATGAATTATGAGTTTTGAATTATGAATTAGACGGAATCAATCAATTCAAAACTCATAATTCATAATTCATAATTCAAAGAGATGAGTTCTGACCGCTTTTATTTCGCTATAGCACTTGTCGCGCTGCTTGTTCTGGGGGCAGGCAGCGCGTCTTTGATGTCTCCAGCCCAGAATGGTGTAGATAAGTTGGCGGTATATACACCTACGCCTCCCAGAGCCCCCTTCTCGACGACAACTGGCACTGATGCCTCTCTGTTCGTCCCTACTTCTGCTCCTCAGCCCTCGGTGACACCTATCGAAGTTCCGTCGCCGCTTGTTGTGATTACTCCAACCGTAGCAATAGCCTTACAAGTGCCAACGCCTACGCTACCACCACCAACCCAAAATCCAACTGAACCATCCCGGCAGCCAACCGCTGTAGTTCAAGCAGACATCCAGCCGCAATCAGTAAATGCGACGGCTATTCCCATCCCCCCTCCTGCCCCTGAACGCATGGGTGGTCCTGTTACTGACCCGAACAATCACCCCGGCCCACGGTGGGTCACTTTGCAGGTGGGTCATCTACGCAACCAGAACCTGCCGAACGAGCTTCGACATCTTGTGCCTAACACGGGGGCGTTTGCCGCGGGCGTAAGCGAAGTGGAACTGAACGAGGCGGTGGCGCAGGAGACGGCCCGGTTCCTCATCGAGCGGGGCTACAACGTCGATCTGCTCGATGCCACCGTGCCCATCGGCTACACGACTGACCTCCTCATCGCTATCCATGCCGACGGCAATATCTACAGTTCAGTGCGTGGTTTCAAGGCGGTTGCGCCCTGGAACTCGGTGCCGGCCTCCGACGATTTTGTCGGTTTCCTGTACGAGGAATATGGTAAAGCCACCGGCCTACCCACTGACGCTATGACGAGCGTGGCTATGGCTAACTACTACGCCTTCAACCCCTGGCGATACCGCCACGCCGTTACGCCCAACGTTCCATCTGCTCTCCTCGAAATGGGCTTTGTAACCAACCCGGAGGACCGCAAAGTTCTTACGCTCGAGCAGGATAGCATCGCATGGGGTATCACCAACGCCGTTGACCGCTACTTCCGCTCCGGCAAGGCCGGGTCGGTCCCAACCGCCTACCCCAGCTTCACGCCGACTAACACCCCGACCAGCACACCGTCCAACACCCCAACTTCCACCAGCACTCCTACGGTTACTCCCACAATTACGCCCATTCCAACCGATACCCTGACTCCGGTGCCTACAGAGTTTATGGTTGGGGCCACAGAGACCGCACTCCTTATTACGCCTTCTCCATCCATTCCACCCACTCTAACTCCCGTCCTGCCTCAGCCCACCAGGACACCTGTGCCTACCAAAACGCCTATACCTACGCCCACACCCCTTCAGGGCATAATCACTGCCGATGGACGCTGGCTACCTCCTCTCTCTCCCAGTGGACGCAGCAGACTCCCACAGCCAGGCAGTGACGCGCCCCCCGTCCTGCTGAGCCAGGATACCGAAAACATCGACATGAGGGCGCATGGGCGCGAGCAGGAACAGGTCTGGCAGCAATTCTACATCCCTGAACTTGGCCGTAGTGTCTGGCGAAAAGCGACACTGCGACAGGTACGCCATTAGACCCCTGTGTGTGCCCAGGGTTAGAGTAGAAACCCGGTAAGCTCCCAATAACGTATATTTAGAACAGTGTAATCAACTTCATATGTACGTAAGAAATGTGCCCTAGAATTATTACTGTTACTCAGAGTCTTTATTTAGCCCCGCCAACATATACGCTACGGTAATAGACGCGCAACTCGTAATCGAACCAACGTGTGACAGGAGAGAACCCATGTTAACGAACCTGAAAAAAGCCTATATCCCAGGTGGGTTCGGCGCGGGCGTCGGAGCGTCCATCGTCATGATGATTGTTATGGCGGTGCTGCGTTTTACTACCAACACCATTTCTCTACCTGAATTGATGGAGGAGAGCCTTATCCGGCTCACGGGCGGGCAAATAGAGGCTTTCTTCATCAATCTTCTGGGCGTAGGTGGCAAAGCATTACTTTTGGTGTCAATGATCGAAGGCACTTTGCTTCTGGGTGGACTGCTTGGGCTTGGCTTTACTCACACATGGCTGCGGTTCACAGGCTTCAAGCCTGGACGTTGGCTTTCAGGGTTGCTGTATGGCCTGGTAGTAGGTCTGTTGCTCAACGTGGTGTTCCTGCCCCTTGTGGATCAAGGCTTCTTTGGCTCGAAGGCTATTGGAGTAACCGCGCCGCCTGAGATTTCCCAGGCCTTGTATGGTAATGCACTGGCCCCAATCGGCGTGCCGGTAGCCCTCTCGATGTTCTTGTTAGCCGCCGTATTTGGACTGGCACTCGCCCGGCTCCTGCGTTGGCCCTCTGTGGTTACTTCGGTTACTTCAGGTGAGCCTGTTGAACCTGTGGTTGCTACAACAACTCCTGTGGCTCGGCGCGCGTTTTTGAAGGGTACCGGGGCGGCGTTGCTTGGAGGCGTGGTGCTATTCTTCGGCATCAGGCAGGCGCTGGAGCCGCCCCCGAATGCAGGCCTGGAGGAAGTCGATTTAGGCAGTGAGGGGCAGGCTGAGCCTACCTCTGTGGCCGACGTAAAGCATGACATTGAGATGGAGCCGACGCCCGGCATGACCGAGGTGCCCTCTACTCCGCCTGTGCCTCCCGGCTTCGAAGATGTAAAAGCCAAATTGGTCCCCGAAGTCACGCCCACAGAGAGTTTCTACATTACCACCAAGAACTTCCTCGATCCCACCGTGGATGGTGACACCTGGCGTCTCAGCTTCAGGGGCCTGGTCGATAATCCCTTCACTCTCAGCCTGAAAGATATACAGGCGCTACCCCAGGTAGACCGCATCGAGACGCTGGCCTGCATCAGCAACCCGATAGGCGGTGGTCTAATTGGCAATGCTAACTGGAAAGGGGTCAACTTTGCTGACCTGTTGCAAAAAGCCAGGCCAAAGAGTGGGGTTGTAGACGTAGTGGTGCGGGGCGCGGACGGTTATGCCGACAGCTTCCCGCTAGATGCCGGACTGAAGAACGAGTGCGTGCTGGTCTATGAGATGAACGGCGAGCCTCTGACGGCCAAGCACGGCTATCCCGTTCGCCTGCTTGTGCCGGGCATATATGGCATGAAGAACTGCAAGTGGATAACCGAGGTAGAACTGGTCGACAACGACTTCAAGGGTTACTGGGAAAGCCAGGGGTGGAGCGATGTGGCCCTTTACCAGACCCTTTCACGCATTGACTTTCCCGATAAGGCGAACATAAAGGCCGAGCCGGTCTTTGTAACCGGTGTGGCTTTCGCGGGCGACCGCAACATCAAGCGGGTAGAAGTAAGCACAGACGACGGCAAGACCTGGAATGACGCCAACCTTCGTCGCGTGATGGGCAAGTATACCTGGGTGCAATGGACATTCCCCTGGAAGCCGGACCCAGGCTCCTATACCTTACAGGTGCGCGCTACCGACGGCAAGGGCGAAGTGCAAACAGCCAAAAAGCAAGACACCTATCCCGATGGCGCCACCGGCTACCACACGAAGCAGGTGCGGGTGGCATAAAGATACGAGTTCAAGGTTCAAGGTTCAAGGTTCGAACGCTATGCAACTTTGAACTTTGAACCTTGAACTCGTAATTATTTCCACCATCCCCCATTGGCTTGATTCTTGCCTGTGTGGTAGGTATAATAGCTACGCACCTCGCAAGAGG
>JBDSDS010000300.1:0-6806 GCA_039920445.1 Chloroflexia bacterium | reverse complement strand
TTTTCTTCAACTTGGTTGTGCCTTCATATGCTGGACTTACCTTGATTAGTTGTTTTGTTAGGCGTTCTTAGGTTGAAGCGGTCTATGAAGTCTATCACGATATAGGACTGATCGACGATCGCACGAGGGAAACCCAGACGTTCCTACTGATTGCCATGAGCTTCGGGTTTCTAGCTTTGTACGGTTCGTTATTTACCCTGGTCGCGCAAGCCTCCCAAGACCTGCTGCGACAGAGCCGAGAGAACGCCCGGCTTTATCGTGAGGCCACGATCCGGCTAGCCGAGCGGCAGCAGTTCGAAGAAGCCCTGCGTAAGAGCTAGGTCTATTTTCGCTCGCTTACCGAGAATGCACTTGACATAATCATAGTCCTCAATGCCGATGGCACAATACGGTATGAGAGTCCTGCCATTGAGAAGGTAGTAGGTTATAGCCCTGAGGAACGGCTTGGTACAAATGCATTTTCCAATGTACACCCGGATGATGAAGAAGATGTAGCGCGGGCCTTTGCCTTGATCCAGAAGACCCCAGAAGCGGACGCGCCGCTTGAGTTTAGAATGAAGACCAAGGATGGCTCGTGGAGAATCCTTGAGGCCATAGGCCGTAACCTCCTGGATGACCGCGATGTCGGCGGCGTCGTCATTACATCTCGCGATATCACCGCTCGCAAGCAGGCGGAAGCGGCGCTCAAGCAGAGCGAGCAAAGGTTCCGCGCAGTCTTTGAGAGTGCTGCCCTCGGCGTTGCGCTTTCCAATATCGAAGGCAGAATCGTAGAATGCAATCCTGCTTTCCAAGATATGCTTGGCTATTCATTGACTGAACTTCAAGGTAAAACGTTCGTCGATATGACTCACCCGGACGATGTTAATCAGAACGTAGATTTCTTCAGGGAAATGGTAGAAATGAAGCGTCAGTATTATCAGATGGTAAAGCGTTATTATCGTAAGGATGGAAGCCTGGTCTGGGTAAATCTCATGGTTTCGCTCATACGAGATGTAAAAGGCCAGCCTCAATACGTAATGGCGCTCGTAGAGAATATAACCGAGAAACGGCAGGCACAGGAACAGATTGAGCGCCAGTTACAGCGCCTCGCAGCGTTACGTAGCATAGACATCGCGATCACTTCTAGTCTAGACTTGCGGGTAACGCTCGATGTGCTCCTTGACAAGGTGACGCAGCAGTTGCAGGTCGACGCTGGCAACGTTCTGCTTCTCAACCCCCACACCCACATGCTCGAGTTTGCGGCGGGCCATGGATTCCATACCAATCAGATTTCTGGCTCAATACAACGATTAGGCGAAGGCTACGCCGGTAAAGCAGCCCTGGAGCGCAAGACGGTACATATTCCCGACCTAATGCTTGCCCCTAACCTGATGCGCGCCTCACTTACCGAGCGTGAAAACTTCGTCGCATACTATGTTGTGCCACTAATCGCCAAGGGCCAGATAAAGGGCGTTCTGGAGATATTCCATCGCTCTCATCTCCAGCCGGACGCTGCGTGGCTTGACTTCCTTGAGGCGCTCGCTGGGCAGGCCGCTATCGCAATAGACAACGCTACCCTTTTTAACGACCAGCAGCGCGCCAATGTCGAGCTAGCCCTCGCGTACGATGTCACTCTTGAGGGTTGGTCTCGCGCCCTCGATTTACGCGACGAAGAAACTGAGGGCCATTCGCAACGCGTCACCGAAATGGCTGTGCGTCTGGCACGTCGCATGGGTGTCGGGGACGGCGATCTACTCCATCTGCGCCGCGGAGCGTTGCTGCATGACATAGGGAAGATGGGTATACCAGACTCGATTCTGCTCAAGCCAGGACCATTGACCGATACAGAATGGGAGAGCACCCGGCGTACGCTTATGAGCTTCTTTCGCCAATTGCCTTTTTGCGTCCCGCCCTCGATATTCCATATTGTCACCATGAGAAGAGGAACGGCACGGGCTACCCACGTGCTGAAGGGCGAGCAGATACCCCTGTCAGCACGCATATTCGCGGTTGTGGATGTATGGGATGCTCTCCGCTCCGACCGCCCTTACCGTCAGGCATGGCACGTGGAGAAGGTAAAGACACATATAGTTTCTCTGTCAGGCACGCATTTCGACCAGGAAGTGGTTGAAGCCTTCATGGCTATGCAGAACGAGACACGCCAAAGCGGCCCACTTCCGCCCCTGACTACTTTCTCGTCCCCCTCCAGACGATCACAGGCTGCGCCCGTAGGTACGGCATCGTTGGCCTCAAAGTAACTCTAGTTCGACTGCGCTGGACGCTTTCTGGCAATTTGGGAGTAGGGAATAAGGCAGATGTAGGGGCGGTCCTATGTGTCATATGTTCCAACTATTTCCCCTGGACCTTGCCCGGCGAATAAATTCACGGTCTACAGACAAGCAAAGTCCGTCTGCGCGGACTACCTGCACCAAGAGAGTCCCCTACGGGGACTCCGCTTTTGATGTAACCCGTGAATTTATTCGCCGGGCGGTCTAATTGCGTAGAATTAGTTGGAACAGATGACCCGTGTGTCCGCCATGTACGGGCGCATCCCAGGCAGGGCGGACACACGGGTCCGCCTCTACAGTATTGCATCTTCTCTTTTCGCCGGTTCCGGTAATTTTTCCACATTGACAAACCCCCTTTCTTAAGGTAAAATTGGTGTGTACAATAGAACATATGAGCGATATATAGCGCGCTCTTGTGCTGGGTGGCTCCCTGTTCTATTTACTCTGTTGATGATATTGCAGCGCGTGTTTTTGGTTTCGATTTAGCACTAAGGCTTACAGAGTCCAAGAGGAGATACGAGATGTCAGACAAGGAAAAAGCACTCGAGAACGCTATGGCTCAGATAGACCGCCAGTTCGGTAAGGGGTCTATCATGAAGATGACAGATTACGGCAATAAAATGCAGGTCGAGTCTATACCGACCGGCTCTATCGGCCTGGACATGGCGTTGGGTGGCGGTGGCGTTCCCCGAGGCCGAGTATGCGAAATCTACGGCACAGAGTCGTCAGGTAAAACTACTCTTTCCTACCATATCATGGCTGAGGCCCAAAAGCTCGGTGGTGTGGCAGCCTACATCGACGCGGAGCATGCGTTCGACCCAGAATACGCGGGTCGTTGCGGCCTCAACCTCGATAACCTGTTGATCTCCCAGCCCGACAACGGCGAGCAGGCGCTTGAGATCGCTGAAACACTGGTTCGCTCCGGCGCGGTGGATGTGATTGTTGTAGACTCTGTAGCTGCTTTGGTGCCTCGCGCTGAGATCGAGGGTGAGATGGGCGACAGCCACGTAGGTCTGATGGCTCGCCTCATGTCGCAGGCGCTGCGTAAGCTGGTCGGCGCGGTAAGCAAGAGCCACTGCTCTCTTATCTTCATTAACCAGATCCGCATCAAGATTGGCGTTATGTTTGGCAACCCTGAGACCACCACAGGCGGCCAGGCGCTCAAGTTCTACGCTTCAGTGCGCATGGAAATCAGGCGTGTCGAGTCGATCAAGCAGGGCACAGACGTAAGCGGTAATCGTGTGCGTGTGAAGGTTGTGAAGAACAAGGTAGCGCCGCCCTTCCGCACGGCTGAGTTCGACATCATGTTCAACGAGGGCATCAGCCGTGTCGGCTCTATCGTTGACCTCGGTACCGAGCTGAATGTATTACGCAAGAGTGGCGCGTTCTACTCCTATGGCGATCAACGTCTTGGGCAAGGCCGCGAGAACGTGAAAGAGTTCCTCAAGGCGAATCCGGAAGTCACAGCCGAGATTGAGGCACAAATTCGTTCGGTTATGTCGGGCGCATCTGCTCCTCTGGTAATAGGTGCTCCGGTGCCTGCCTCACGGAATGGCAAGGGGGGAACTGCCGTAGCCGATGAGGAAGAGGAAGAGGGCGAATTCTAGGATCCAGAGCGGAACATGGGGCGAGCATTGCTCGCCCCTTTTTGCTATAGGAGACATATTGCAGGACGTAATCACCGCGCTCAATGCCGATCCGGTTGACCCCAATAAAGTGCATGTTTTCGTTGATGGTATGCACATGATGGCAGTCTCCCTCGACGTGGCTGCCGCCGAAAGGCTGACCGTTGGGCAGCCCTGCCCGCCGGAGAGGTTGCAAAGTCTCCATTCCGCCCAGGAGATGAACGAGATTTTTGAGCGGGCGCTGAACTTTCTCTCATTCAGGCCGAGGTCGGAGCGCGAGGTACAGATGCGGCTGCGGAAGAAAGGCTACACTCCTGAGCAAATTGACATGGTAATGGCTAGACTGAAGAAACTAGGCTACGTGGACGACCGGGAGTTTGCTCGCTTCTGGGTAACGAACAGGATGGCCTTTTCTCCAAGAGGACCACGCCTGTTACGCAGCGAGCTACGCCAGAAAGGGGTCTCGCAGGAGGTGGTTGATGAGATCCTAGCCGAGAACGCCGAGACGCAAGTGCAACTGAGAGAGGAAGCCGAAGAGTTCGCAGCCGGACGGGACCAAGAACTCGACGATGAGCCTGTGTTGGGCACCGACCTTGCGAATGCCATCGCCCTGGCTCACAAGAGGGTTCGCCTCCTCTCCAACCTCGATCCGCAAACAGCGCGCCGTCGCCTCTCCAACTTTCTGGCACGGCGCGGGTATGACTATCCCACCATTGATGCGACTATCCGAAAGGTGCTTATGCCTCAGGAAGAAGAGTACGAGGAATAAGAGGGTCATCCAGAAATATCACCGAATAAACCACAAGAATCTTGGTGCTCTTGGCGTTCTTTGTGTCTTGACGGTTTCGTAGAAATGTTGACTTGCATGACATCCGGTGCTATAATGCCCATCGTGTTGCGGGAGAGACTCCCAAGAGCGCCGAAGGGGAAAGGGTGTACCGAAACTCTCAGGCACAAGTGACCGTGACACGCGTAAAACCTCTGGAGAGTTCCTATGGGACGCCGACGGAGCAAGGCAGTGATGCCAATCTCGCAGGTAGATGGACAGAGGAAGCCCGGCTTCCTACTGTCTATTTTTATTTCTGTCTAAAGTAATTAATGTCCCGGACATGGCATTTGAAGAATAACCTCAAATCTTTTCGAGGAGGCTGCATTGGAAACCGAAGCGATAAAAGCTGACGTTATGCAAAAGAAGGCAGATGAGGACCGGCGGGCTGATCCCTCTGCCGTTGCGGAACCTGCTAGGACCCCTCTCTATGATGAGCACGTCAACCTGGGGGCGCGCATGGTAGAATTCGGCGGCTGGATGATGCCTGTCCAGTATGGGAAGGGCATCATAGAGGAGCACAAGAACGTCCGCGCCAATGTAGGTATATTCGATACGTGCCACATGGGTGAGTTCGTCATCACCGGCTCGGACGCGGCGCGCCTATGCAATACGCTCACCACGAATAACGTTGCCTCTCTCAACACGAACCAGGCGCAGTATTCCTACATCTGTAACGACGACGGCGGGGTCAGCGATGATTGCATTGTTTACCAGTTTCCTGATGATCAAAACATATTCGTGGTCAACGCAGCACCTCTCAAGGCCGACTATGCTTTACTTGAGGCGCTTGCGAACCGGCATAGCATGGACGTGAAGCTCCTCAACGGCTCTGAGGAAACGGGTAAGCTCGACGTGCAGGGTCCTGCGGCTGCGGCTCTGGTGCAGAAGCACACCGATACCGACCTCTCTTCTATCAAGTTTTTCTGGGCCAGATGGGGCGAGGTAGCGGGGGTCCACTGCCTCATCTCGCGCACCGGATATACCGGCGAGGATGGCTTCGAGCTATTCTTCCCTATTGAAGAAACAGTAAAGCTCTGGCGGCTGTTCGTGGAAAGCGGCGCGGAACCGAGCGGCCTCGGAGCGCGTGATACGCTCAGGCTGGAGGCAAGTCTTCCCCTGTCAGGGAGCGATATTGCCGCTTCTTATAATCGCAATCCGATCTGGGCGGGCTTCGGGCGCTTCATCAAGCTCGACAAGGGGGTTGACTTCGTAGGCAGGGAGGCTTTGCAAAGAGCAGCCGATGACCAGGGGGGCGAGCGCCTTATCAATTTCCACATTACTGAGCGTGGTGTGCCTCGCGCCCACTATCCAATCATGAAAGATGGCGAGCAGGTAGGGGAAGTGACCAGCGGCTCATACGGCCCCTCGCTAGACAAATATATCGGCATGGGTTGGGTCAAGGCAGGGCTGCACCAGCCTGACACCGAATTGGAAGTGATGATCCGTGAAAAGCCGGTTGGCATAAAAGTGCTTCCCAGGCCTATGTATAAGAAGCCTAAAATCGAAGCATAAGTATAGGTGGTGGGGCGAGGAATCTTGCCTGCATACTATTTACAGTTGCAGTAATAATCAATCTTAGAGGAGGACAACTATGGAGAACCCGCGAGATTACAAGTATACGAAAGAACATGAGTGGGCGAAGCTGGATGGCGATACGGTTACGATGGGTGTCACCAACTATGCGGCCTCGCAGCTTGGCGATATGGTCTATGTCGACATGCCGACGGCCGGCACGAAGGTCTCGCAGGGTGACGTAATCGGCGCGCTCGAAAGCGTCAAGGCGGCAGCCGATTTCTACAGTCCTCTGAGCGGCGAGGTACTGGAACGTAATGAACGACTGCTTGACGAGCCGGGTGCGATCAACTCTGATCCATTTACAGATGGCTGGTTCGTCAAGATCACACCTGGCGATGCCAGCGAGCTTGACGCCCTGATGAGCGCGGAAGAATATGACGAATTCGAGAAGTCACAAGGCTAGAACGATGCCCAACTAGAAACGGAGCCTGCAAATGGTATATACGCCGAACACCGAAGCCCAACGGCAAGAAATGATCGAGGCGATGGGCCTCAAGAAGCTGGAAGACC
>JBDSDS010000299.1:0-3780 GCA_039920445.1 Chloroflexia bacterium | reverse complement strand
ATACCTGCCGTGCAAGACCTGACATTCCGCATCGAGCCGGGTGAAGTGGTCGGCCTGTTGGGGCGCACCGGCAGCGGCAAGACTACCCTGGCCCGCCTGCTCCTTAGGCTGTACGACCCTACCGAGGGGAGCATTCTTTTGGGGGGTGTAGATTTGCGCTCGGCCAAGCGGGGCGACCTGCGAAGGCACATCGGGATGGTCACGCAGGAGGTGCAACTTTTCCGTGCCACGGTGCGCGACAATATCACCTTCTTCGATACGTCCATCAGCGACGACAGAATCATGCAGGCGCTCGACGACCTCGGTTTGGTGGAGTGGTACACGCGGCTGCCGAACGGGTTGGATACCATGCTCGCATCGGGCGGCGGTGGGTTGTCGGCGGGTGAGGCGCAACTGCTGGCGTTCACGCGCGTCTTTCTCAAGGATCCCGGCCTGGTGATCCTGGATGAAGCATCGTCTCGCCTCGACCCCTTCACCGAGCGGCTGATAGAGCGGGCAGTACACAGACTGATGCGCGAGCGCACAGGGATCATCATCGCCCACCGCCTGTCTACGGTAGAGTTGGCCGACACTATCCTGATCCTGGAAGATGGGCGCATGGCCGAATACGGGCCGCGAGAGGCGCTGACCGCCGATCATTCATCGAAGTTCTCGCACCTGCTGAGGACCGGGGCTGCGGAGGCGCTTGTATGAGCTTCAATGCCGAAGTAGATGCTCCCATCAAGACCGATATGAAGACCTGGCGCTTCCTGTGGCAGTTGATCGCTTTTCGCCCCTGGCTCTTCTGGATCAACTGCCTGGGTATCATCTTTCTGTTTGTCACGGCGATGGTGCCGGGTCTGGTGGCGCGTGACTTCTTCAACAATCTGGCCGCCAACGTGGACATGGATGACCTCGGGCTGGTGTGGCTTATTGCCTGGCTCCTCATGTCGGCCCTGGGGCGGACGGCCTTCCTGGTAGTCTGCCAGGCAACCAATGCGCCCTTCATGCTTACGGGGGCGGCGCTGCTGCAAAAGAACCTGCTGCGCCGGATAATGGACCTACCGGCGGCGAAAGCGTTGCCCTCGTCGCCTGGTGAGGCAATCAGTCGGTTCCGCGACGACGTGGACAGCGTGACTGAGGTCTTGATTACGGTCAACGACCTGATAGCCTCGACTGTGTTCGCCATAATCGCCCTCGCGGTGCTGATGACGATCAACGCGGGCATCACAATTTCGGTCTTCCTGCCCCTGACGGTGGTGATAGTAGTCGCAAATATGGCAAGCAAGCGCATCGCTATCTACCGTAAAGCCAACCGGGAGGCTACCGGGCAGGTGACAGGGTTCCTTGCCGAGGTGTTCGGGGCTGTGCAGGCGGTACAGGTGGCGGGGGCCGACGAGCAAGTTGGCGCGCAGTTCCGCCGCCTGAACGACCACCGCCTCAAGTTCGCGGTGCGTGACCGGGTGTTCGAACAACTCCTGGAGTCTATATTCTGGAATACAGTCAACCTCGGCACGGGCCTCGTGCTCCTCTTCGCGGGGCAGGCGATGGCGGGCGGCGATTTCACGGTGGGTGACTTTGCGCTTTTCATCTATTATCTCGCCTGGATGACTGACTTCACCTCTCTGTTCGGCATCATATTGGCTCACTACAGGCAGGCAGGGGTGTCGTTCGGCAGAATGACCACCCTGCTGGCAGGCGCTCCCGACAGCAGATTGGTGCAGCATGGACCCGTGTACGTGACAGGCTCGCTGCCCACGTTGCCGGGTATAGCAGGCGTTGGCGCGGACCGCCTGCACATCCTCCAAGTGGCTGCTCTGTCTTACCGCTACCCGGAGATAGAGCAAGCGGAGGATCATAAGTCGGCAGGCAGCCCTGAGAACGGAGGAAGGGGAAGCATCCTGGAGATCAGCTTCGAGATAGAGCGGGCTTCGTTCACGGTAATCACGGGACGGATAGGCTCTGGCAAGACCACGCTGCTGCACGTCATGCTCGGACTGCTGACGAAAGATAGCGGCGAAATCTACTGGAATGGCGTGCGCGTGGAAGACCCAGACACCTTTTTCGTGCCACCGCACAGCGCGTATACTCCGCAGGTGCCGCGTCTCTTCAGCGACACCTTGAAGGACAATATCCTGATGGGCTTGCCTGAAGATGAGGCGGAACTATCCGAGGCACTGCACATGGCCGTGATGGAGCAGGACGTCAGGGGGATGGAGCAGGGGCTGGATACGCTTGTCGGCTCGAAGGGCATTAGGCTTTCAGGTGGGCAGGTGCAGCGTGCCGCAGCCGCTCGCATGTTCGTGCGGCCCGCAGAACTGCTCGTGTTTGATGATTTGTCAAGCGCATTGGATGTGGAGACCGAGCAGACGTTGTGGGACCGCCTCGGCGCTCGACCCGACACGACGGTGCTGGCCGTCTCCCACCGCAGAGCCGCCCTGCGCCGTGCAGATCAGATAATCGTACTCAAGAACGGCACTATAGAGGCAGCAGGCAAACTGGACGAGGTGCTTGTTAGTTCAGCCGAGATGAGACGCCTGTGGCACGGCGAAAAGGAGCCGGGCGAAGAAGATTAGGCGAGTGGCTTTGACAACGGAAGGAGAAGGGCGTTATATTGCCTATCTAGCCATGTCTAAGCCTTACCCGCGCAACCCAGCCGATCCTTTAGCACTCGTGCCTATCGATGAGTATTCGCTGGACGCTGTGGCTGCGGATGCGGCAAACAGCCCACGGAGGCGCAGCATCTTACGCTTCCACGAGTACCCCGATTATATTCAGCGAATGCTCAATGCCATCGAACCTGAGAGCTACGCCCGCCCTCACCAGCACCGCGACCCCGACAAAGTTGAGCTATTTGTGGCGTTGCGAGGGAGCGTGCTCATGGTGCGTTTCTCCGAGGACGGCGTTCCCATCGAAGGTGTCGTAGTAAGCGCGGACGGTCCGGTTAGAGGTGTGGAAGTACCCGCCGGGGCGTGGCACTGCCTGCTTTCACTTGAATCAGGCACTGTGCTCTTTGAGGTAAAAGAAGGGCCATATGATGCCGCTACCGACAAGCGTTTCGCCCCCTGGTCGCCACCCGAAGAGGATAGAGAAGCGGGCCTCGCGTACATGGCCCAACTACGCACCCACTTCGCCTCCCTCATCCCGGAACTTGCCGCCCGTGACTTGATAGAAGCCGAAGCGGATGACATCTGCTGAAGTGGAGCACGTAATTCAAAACTCAAAACTCATAATTCAAAATTCGTAAAGTGGTACAATAGCCCTCATGATAGAGAGCGCGAACCAGGCATACATGCTCCCGCCAGGAGAGAAAATCGAACCTGTTTATGATGCCCTTGCCCACTACTACGGCGAGCTTGAGTGGCGGCCCAACATTGACCCCCTATCCGAGCTTGTGCTCACCATCCTCTCCCAGCATACATCGGATACGAACCGCGACAGGGCGTTCCGGTCGATGAAAGAGCGCTTCCCGACCTGGGAGGAAGTACGCGATGCGCCCACGGAAGAGCTTGCGGACTCTATCAGGTCGGGCGGCCTCGCCAACCAGAAAGCCCCTCGTATACAATCGGTGCTGAGGCTTATCGGTGAAGAGCGTGGGGAGTTGGACCTCTCTTTCCTCATGGATATGCCCCCGGCAGAGGCGAAGGCGTGGCTGTCGAGCTTCAACGGCGTTGGGGCTAAGACGGCGGCTTGCGTGTTGATGTTCGCGTGTGGGATGCCTGTGCTGCCGGTTGATACCCACGTCTATCGGGTGTCGCAACGGCTTGGGCTGATCGATGAGAAGACCAATGCCGACAAGGC
>JBDSDS010000298.1:0-2733 GCA_039920445.1 Chloroflexia bacterium | reverse complement strand
TGCCGACCGAATATGTCGTGGGAGCCTGGACACCTGAGACCCTCCAATCCATAGTCGATGCGCTCGCGCCCGATGTGGTGGTATCCTGCGGCTGGCCCAACCTGACCTGGCTCGAGCGAGCGAACGTGCCTGTCGCCCTCGATCTGGCAGGCCCACATTTGCTCGAACGCGCCTATCAGCAATACAGAGACGTTGAGACCAACGCCGAGGAAAAGCTTGCGGCCCTGCGGCGAGCCGATTTCTATACCTGTATCAGCACCCGCCAGAAATACTACTTTATCGGCTGGCTGGCTCAGGCGGGTGTCAAAGTAGAGGACATTCCCGCTTCGCTTGCGGTCATACCATACTCCGTCGACCCGGTGCAGCCACAGCATCACCGGCGCGAAGGTAAAGAGGTGAAGTTCGTTTACGGCGGCATCTTTCTGCCGTGGCAAAATGCGGCCCCTGCACTCCTCGCGGTAGCCGCCGCGCTTGAAGAAGCAGGCACAGGTACACTGGAAGTGATAGGTGGTAAGCACCCCTTTCATGCTGTAGATACCGGCAACTTCGGCCCTCTCGTTGACAAGCTATCAACGATGCCCAGAGTGAAGATGTCAGGCTTACTACCACACGACGAATTAGTCGAGAGGTATACGAACGCGGATGTAGCGGTAGATGTAATGCTCCCCAACGCTGAGCGCGATCTGGCTTTCCCCAGCCGTACAATCCACTATTTCTGGTGCGGACTGCCCGTGATACACGCCGAGTTCAGCGAGGTTGCTTCTTTCATACGCAAATATGACGCCGGTTGGGTAATCCCCCACGACGATGCAGGTATCTTGCGAGATTTGGTAATAAGCATATTGGCTAATCCTGATAAAGCACGGTTGTATAGTCAACACGCGCAATTACTAGCTCACGAGTGCTTTTCGTGGGACAAAACTATCGACGAGCTTGATAATTTTGTACGAAACCCTTATATCCGCGCAGAACGAAGTCAGCAACTACCTGAGGACAAAGCTGTCATCAATCACCCGGAGGCAGGAGGTATTGAGGCAAGCGGCATCTTTGTAATAGAATCAGAGCGTGAGCTACCACCCAAAGCAAAACGTCTCCACGCTCGTAGGCGCGATCCACAAAAACAGGCTGCCTCGCGGTCAATCTCGTTGCTTAGAGACTTGCTGCCGTTAGCGTTGCGCCGCGACCGTACCAGTCTTGTAACAGGCCGCAAGTGTATCGCGCTAAGTGAGCTAACCGAGGGGCACAGCCACGGTCAGCGCTTCCTTTCCCCTCGCAGCGGCATGACGAGCGTTCGTGTTGAAATCGGCACCTTCGGAAGGCGCAACACCTCGCGCCTCGTCCTCCACCTGCGCGCACATCCGGCAGCCATAACCGACCTTTACACCCTCGAAGTGCCGGTCCACAATATCAGGGATGGTCAACCCCTCCTCTTCCGCTTCCCTCCCATCGCTGATTCGTGGAACAAGTGGTTCTATCTGGTCGCGGAGTGCCCTGACGGTGTGCCTGGCGATGCCGTCACTCTCCTGGCAAGCACGCGCCCAGGCCCTATAAAGGGGCAACGCTACGAGGACGGTCTGCCCGCAAATGGCTCTCTCCTGATCGACCTGGGGTTCGTGGGAGACGATGCATGACCCGCTCCGTATCTATCGTCATCCCAACTTACAACAACCAGAATCTATTGCTACAGTGCCTCAAGAGCACTCACGCCCTTACTTACTCGCGCGACAGCCTGGAAATCATAGTTGTCGACAATGGCTCCTCCGACGGCACCCCTGAAAGCCTGAGAAACGCCTATCCACGCGTCAAGCAGGTGCGCCTGGATACGAACACGGGCTTTGCGTTCGCTTGCAATCGCGGTGCAGCCTCGGCGTCCGGCGAGTTCGTGGCATTTCTCAACGACGATGCGCTTCCATCCCCCGACTGGATAAAAGGACTGTTCGCTGGCCTTGACGCGGGAGGGCCGGACGCCGTTTGTGCCGCCTCACACATTCGAAGCAGTGAGGGCACCGAGGTCGAATACGAAGGGGGGTCGGCAAACCTATTCGGGGTCGGTCGCCCGCGTCCGGTCTGGGGTTGGCTCGATGCGCCCGAGAAGGCGGGAGAGGGCAGCTCGGTATTGTTTGCTTCAGGTGGGGCAATGCTCATCCAAAGGCGTGCTTTCCTCGATGCAGGTGGTTTTGACCCTGCCTTCTTCGCATACTTCGAGGATGTAGACCTCGGCTGGCGGCTCTGGCTCCTGGGACACAAAGTTGTATATGCTCCCCATGCAGTTGTCCGGCATATCGGCGGGGCAACAGGCTCACGCTCCGGCGCACACAGACGCTATACTCTGTGGGAGTGCAACTCGCTCGCCACCATCCTCAAAAACTACGAATCGGGCAACATGGAGCGCATCTTGTCGAGTGCTTTGATGCTGCTGTACAAGCGGGCGCTCATGTCCGCGGGCGATACGATCCAACCGGAAGAATACGCCCTTACCGCACTCCGAGACACAAACACAACCAACGTCGAGCGGGTGCCTAAAGTCGCGGTCGCCCATCTGGCCGCCATCAACCGCTTCAACGCCAACCTGCCGCACTTCATGGCCGAGCGCAAGAAGATACAGGATGCGCGTCACCGTTCCGACGCAGAGATACTGTCGATGCTGGGCCGTTTATGGGAGCCGCAGTTCGCAGGCACCGAGTATGCGCAAACTGCCCGAAACCTGATACAAACCCTGCGGCTGTACGATAT
>JBDSDS010000297.1:0-11093 GCA_039920445.1 Chloroflexia bacterium | reverse complement strand
TGGTGTCGGGAAAGCAGCAAGTAGGGGACAAAGAGTTCGTGCCGCGCCATGCCGCCGAGATTGCGGTAGGCGGGGACGGGCTTGGCACAGACCCTGATGCGCCTTCCTACACTTCTTTCCGCCCGGTCGCTTCTCTCACCGGACCGGGAGCCAACCGCGCATCAAATCTGATGGGGCAGCCTGTCACCGCGACTATCAATCGAGCCGGGCAGGTCGGCAATAATCCGGCGTTGGGACTCTATCCCGGAGCCAAGTTTGCAGCCTACAGCGACGTGCTTGGGCACAACATCCCCCAGGCGATGTGGGACTTCCTGAATCTCAAAGGCGTCGTTCAACAGAACGGAGCGCGTGTCGACAACCAGACAATCGCTAACTGGGTCTTCGTGATGGGCTATCCGATAACGGAGCCATACTGGGCGCGTGTTAAGATCGAAGGTATATATTACGACGCGCTATTCCAGTTGTACGAGCGGCGTTCTCTTGCATACGTGCCTTCAATGCCTAAGGGGTGGCAGGTGCAGATGGGCAACGTCGGCCAGCACTACTATCGTTGGATGTATGGTAGCCCGCTCCCCACACCTCTTGTGCCAATAAGTGGTCTGGTCTCCGTTCCACCTCCTATCAACGCCACGATAAATAGCGTGTCGGTTCCTGTGGGCCAGCCGTTGGTTGTGTCGGTCACTGGGTTCCAACCGGGCGAAGGCCTGGTATCCTGGTATACGAAGCCGGACAAGAGCATAGCAGATGCCAGGATCAACCTCTCGGCGGGAGCGGATGGCACAGCACGGGATATAATCGTTCAGACGAGCGGCCTGTACCCCGGCCTCTGGTCGATTACTTTCTACGGCACAGCAAGCAACCGTACTGCCGTTGCTTATTTCTCGCTTTATACAGGATCGCCTACTCCGCTCGCCATACAATCTCGCGTTCCAGCGACATCCAACCCAGCAGCTACTTTAACCCCAACCCGTATTCGCACGCCTGTTGTGCCTAGAACGTCAACTTCAATACCAGGAGGTGCAACGCCGAGCGCCACCGTGCCGAACGTGCCGACCCAGCCACCAGGCGGCTTTGTGCTGTCGGTGCGTCCGGGATACGGCCCACCCGACGGCCAATTCACATTTACCGCAGGTGGACTCTCAGGAGGCGAGCAAGTACAGGTCAAGTTCACCGACCCGAACGGCAGCACTGTCTATCCCGCAGGCTCCAATGGTGGCCTTTACACGGCAGGGGCTGACGGCAGGTTGGTGATTACCCTGGTTCCCACTGAGGGATTTCCCTCGGTGCCTCTGGGTGTCTGGTTATTTGAGGTGCGTGGTGAAGTGTCACGCCTCGAAGGTGTGGTGGGCTTCAATATCCGCCAATAGACAGCCCCTTCAGGGATTATGAATTATGAATTTTGAATTACTGATTACCTCAATTCATAATTCTCGTTTCTCGTCTCTCAACTCCTCCAGCCAGGCCACATCCTGCTTTGTAAGTTCTACCTTGTAGAGCATATCAGGTCGTCGTTCGAGTGTGCGACGTAGGGCTTCTCGCCTGCGCCATGCTGCGACTTGCGCGTGGTGGCCGCTGACCAGGACCGGCGGGATGGGCCAGCCTCGGAACTCGGGCGGTCGTGTGTAATGTGGGTATTCCAGTAGACCCTGGGCGTGCGATTCTTCGTCCGCCGATCCCTCCGCCAGCACACCCGGCACCAATCGAGCAACCGCATCGACCACGACCATCGCCGCAAGTTCTCCGCCCGTTATGACATAGTCACCGATACTGATCTCGTCGGTGACAAGGCGCTCACGTACTCTCTCGTCCACCCCTTCATAGTGGCCGCAGAGGATAATAAGGCGCGGGTGGCGGGCAAGTTCCTCTGCTATCGAATGGCTGAAGACACGGCCCTGGGGAGACATTAGTATCACAGGCACTTCGCTAGAATTGGGTATGGCTAATGGTTCCTGGCTTAGCGCCTCAGGAGGCGGCTCGTAAAGGGTGATACCGGGCGGAGGATCGGGCAGAGCGTAGACCCATTCCACCGCCAGGAATATCGGCTCCGGTTTCATTACCATACCCGCGCCCCCACCATAGGGGTAATCGTCCACCACGTGGCGCCTATCGGATGTGTAATGCCTGATGTTGTGGAGCCGTGCGCTTATGTGCCCTGCGTCGGCGGCGCGCTTGAAGATACTCGCGCCGAGCACGCCGGGGAACATTTCAGGGAAGAGGCTGAGGATGTCGAAGAGCAAGTGTCAATCGTCCTCATCGAAAAGAGGGTCGCTATATTTTGTGGTTTGCGCCCTGGATGCAGATTCACTTCGCCTGCCGGATGACTTCTCCTGGGGCGCATCGAAGACAAGGGTTGTCTCGAAGGTCTCAACTTCGAACGTGACCAGTTCTGGCTCGTCTGCTACATTTGGAGATTGGCGCATCCCGCCTTCAAGTTCACCAAGAGCCGCCTGGCCCGCCCGTAATGCTCGCTCGCTTACCTGCTTCACCCTCAGTTCGGCTTGGTCGAGCATCTGTGAGCATGACTCTGTGAGCGCCATCCCCTCCTCGAAGGAAGCAAGCGCCTCCTGCAATGTAAGGTTGCCTTCACTCAGCCTTTGTACGACTTCTTGCAAGCGTTGGAAACTCTGCTCGAACGATTCGCTGTTCTCTCCATGCGCGCTTGCTCTGCTTCCTCGTGTCATGCTTTCCTCTTTCTATAATCAGGGTTCAGGGTTCAAGGTTCAAGCTTTGAATGCTACATAACCTTGAACCTTGAACTTTCAACACTTATTCAACGGCTTTGCGTCTTGCACCCGCGCACCGAACGCGCCGTCGCTTACCCGTATCTCCAGGAGGTGACCTGGTTCGGTGTCACTCAGATTGCTCACTACAGCGCCGCTGTCGAGGTCACGGACGATTGCATAACCTCGCTTGAGTATCTGGAGTGGGGAAAGGGCATCCAGGCGGCCCCTGGCGCTATTTACACGCTCGTGTTGCAAGCTCAAAATGTGGCGAAGAGATGTTGTGGCACTCGCCGCCAGTACGTTGATACGCTCGCGGTCGTTGCTCACCTGCCAGACCGGGGAAAGACGTTGAAGTTGCTCGCGCTCAGACTCAAGTTCATCCCACGCAATAGCCAGTCGCCCTTGCATATCGCTCACGATCAGCCTTTGCATGGAATCGACTGCTGCTATGAGGTCAAGAATATCTGGCGTGGCAAGCTCGGCGGCGGCGGATGGGGTGGGTGCGCGCAGGTCGGCCACGTGATCGATGATAGTAGTATCGGTCTCATGGCCCACGCCGCTTATCACAGGCACTCGTGAGGCGAAAACTGCCCTGGCTACTATCTCTTCGTTGAATGACCACAACTCCTCTATCGAGCCGCCGCCCCTTGCCACTATGATGATGTCTACAGCCTCGTCGCCATCGAGTGTATTCAGCGCCGAAATGCTGCTCGCTATTTGCCTGGCGGCTCCCGCGCCCTGTACCTGGCAAGGCGCAAGTATCACCTCGGCTATCGGGTAGCGACGTTCTAGCACAGTCAGGATATCCTGCAAAGCTGCTGCCTGCGGGGATGTCACCAGCCCTATCCTGCGTGGGAAGAGAGGTAAAGGTCTCTTTCTTTCCTCGGCGAACAGCCCCTGAGCTTCGAGCGCCGACTTGAGCTGTTCATACGCCAGGAAGAGCGCGCCCTGACCCTCTTCCTGAAGCATGTCCACGTAGAATTGCAGGTTGCCGGTCGATTCGTACATGGAAACATAGCCGTGGGCGACAACTGCCGAGCCGTTCGTGGGGAGCACCGTTTGCCAGATCGCCTTCTGCCGGAATAGCACGCACTTTAGTTGAGCGTCCCGGTCTTTGATTGTGAAGAAGTAGTGACCCGATCCGGTCTGCGATAGGTTGGACACTTCGCCCGACACCCAGCAGTCGGCTAACTGCTCGTTGCTTTCGAGAAGCTTTCGTAGGTAATTGGCAAGCTCACCTACCTGGAAAACTTTGAGGGCCTCGCCACTGTTAAGAGTTGACATAAATGAGTACCTATTACGGTTCAAAGTTGTGTGGCGCTCTAACCTTGAACCTTCATAATGCAAGAAGGGAAGAATCTCATGCGCTTGTATCGGAAACCTTACTCTGCGCTTTGCCTAGGCGTGCGATCAGCTTATGAAGCCTTGTGCCACGCAGTCGCAGTTTGAACAGAAAGAGGATATTATCAACGCCGTCGGTCCACGGGAAGAGCTTGGTTTCCCCTATGCGCTCGCTGTAGCCCACATGGTACTCTCCGAAGCGGAGGCGTGGGTGCTCGATCACCAGGAGCTTTATCTCCTCGGAGAAAGGCATACCGGGGTTGGAGGGCTTTATGCGGTCGAGTACTTCGCGCCGAAAAACCCACATACCCGACTGTGAATCGGCTATCCACCGCAGCCAGAGAAGGCGTGTGGTATAAGTCAGAATCTTGTTGCCCAGCACGTTTCTGAAGCGCATTGCCTTTTGGTTCTGGAGCGGGAAGCGGCTAGCCGAGACGAAATCGAGGGCATTGTCCAGCATATGGTCGATGATCGGGCCAATAGCCTCAGTTGGGTAGGTGCCGTCGCCGTCTGCGGTCGCTATGATGTCGCAGCGTGCGTGTGGGAAACCTGCCTGGTACGCGTTGCCATAGCCTTTCTTTGTTTCGAATATGACTTCGGCTCCCATCTCTTTTGCGATGCGTCCGGTCTCATCGGTGGAGTTGTTGTCGACCACCACCACCTGATCTACGTAGTCAGGCATGGTGGCGAGAACCGCTGCAATGCCGTGCTCTTCGTTGAAGCATGGGATAACCACCGAGACTGAAAGACCTTTGTACATCCGGCTCCTATATCTCTATTTCTACGGTGTTGCGGGGTTCAGGAAGGATGACTGTGCGCCCCCGCGAATTATAGCACAGGCTCATGAAGGGTGTAAATTGTGCTGGAAGTGATCCGTTTGGGCCAGAGCCTTCCTGTGTAACGCCACTACGACCTATAGCTACAGTGTGCGCTCTTTAGCTCTTATCTTTATCGCCGGGCTGCAAATATTTGTCCAGCCAGTCAACTATGTGGCGCATTCGCTCTACCTTGACCGCAGGTTTGCCGGTGCGTGACACGTCATGTCCACCCGACGGGAGGATTACCATTTTCACCTCGCGCTTTAGTAATTTGAGTGCAATGTAAACCTGCTGGGCTTGCTCGATATTTGTGCGGTGGTCGTCTTCGGCATGGGTGATGAGGAGGGGAGTGTGCATTTCACTTACATAAGTAACAGGTGAGCGCTCCATGTATAGTTCGGTTCGTTCCTGAGGCGTGCCGTGGAACTGCCAGTTCCAAAGCGACCATGTGACATCTCCTGTGCCCCACGCACTATAAAGATTGGACACCATCCGGCTTGCCACAGCAGCCTTGAAACGTTGGTCATGGCCTATGATCCATGTCACCATGTAGCCGCCGTAAGAGCCACCTGCCAGCCCAAGACGATTTTTATCTACAAATGATTGGCTAATTGCGTAATCTACACAGGCCATAATATCCTCGTAGTCGATCCCACCCCAATCGTCATGGATTGCGTCGGCGAACTCCTGTCCGTAGCCCTGGCTGCCACGCGGGTTTGTGTAAAGGACTACATATCCACGCGCCGCCAGCACCTGAAACTCATGGAAGTAAGCGTTCCCATAGCTTGTATGCGGCCCGCCATGTATCTGAAGTATAAGTGGATATTTGCGCCCTGGCTTGAAGTCGGGAGGCTTCAATACCCACCCTTGAATACGGATGCCGCCTGGCCTTTCGACTGAGAACTCCTCCGGCTCGCTTAGGGATAACTCACCTTGAACATCCTTGTTGATATTAGTGAGTGCAATCTCATCATCGCCGCCTATATTTGCACTGTAGAGATCGTTAGGTACAGAGGGCTGTGATGCGGCGAATATTAGTACATCTTTGGAGACATCAAAGTTGAGCACAGCGCGCTCGCCGCCAACGATCTCCTTTACCTTGCCGCCTTTGACCGGCACTGAGAATATCTGTACGGTTCCGCCGTTCATCCCCATGAAATAGATAAGTGAGCCGTCTCGGCTGAAACGAGGGCGCATATCGCCTGCCGCTGAACGGAGGTCGGAGTTGAGCCAATAGCCGACGCTGCGGTCAAAATCCTGGGTCAATTTACTCACCGGACCGCCGTCGCGGGGAATGGTCCAAACTTGCAGGTTTGTGCCGAGTGCGCTTTCATCAATCCTGCCATGTGCAAAAAGTGCAAAGCCCTCACCGGAGGGGAGCCAGTCCATATTCATGATACTGCAATCATGGTTGGTCACACGACGCTGCGCTCCTGTTTCTCCATCCTCACCGACGGGCATCGAGAAAACATCCTGGATATTGTGGTAATCGGCATCTTCTTCCTGGTTGGCTATAAATGCCAGAGTCTTGCTATCGGGTGACCATCGTGGAGTGCGCGCATCCCAATCGCCGTGGGTCAATTGGTCCGGTTTGCCGCCTTTGCTATTGATGAGAAAAAGGTGAGAGCGGCGCTCCAGGAAGCCTTGCCCATCGGCTTTGTAGCGCAAACGTGTAGTAACGCGCACCCGGTCCTTCTCATCTTCGCTGTCAGGGTCGTATTCGTCCTCCGGCCAGTCCCTGGCAGCCGGAAGCCCGGATACGAAACCTTCTTCACTGACACCACCAGTTTCTCTATTCTGCTCGTCTCTTGATAATGAGCCGGTCCCTGATGGCCCTGGCTCTTCGCTTTTTGGCGCACCTTGTTCTTCATCTTCGTCGACCGCAGAGGTGAAAGCAACCCATCTGCCGTCGGTGGACCATTCGAACTCGCCGATGCCTCTCTTCATGCGGGTAAGCTGGCGCGCCTCGCCGCCGTCTACGGGGATTACCCATACCTGGGGTCTACCTGAGCGGGTTGAGATAAAGGCCATCTCCTCCCCTGTGGGCGACCAACGTGGGTAGGTATCTCGTTTATCACTGCCGGTGAACTTGCGCGGTTCCTCACTTCCATCGGTTGGCACGAGCCATATGTTCGAGGCATAGTCGTCCTGTTTTTTCCGAAGGCAGGTCAGGACGAAGGCCGCAATCTTTCCGTTGGGCGATACCTGCGGGTCCGATAGCAGCCTGAAGCGATACAGGTCTTCTATCTCGACGTTCCGTCGTCTATTTCCCTCTCGCTCTTGTTTCTTCGGTTTGGTCACAGTGCGCTCCTGAGCTTACGTTCGCGGTGAGCCCTCACAATTCAGGCCAGAGCGACTCGTCTATGGCTTGAATTGTGGCTATTCAATACTGAATGAGTATGGGATTGCCGAGATTTATCGACCGTCAACTCAGGCAATCAAGTACAGATGCGAGGAGCGCCATGCGTATGTAGAGGCCGTTTTGCACCTGGCGGAAATAGTAAGCCCTGTCGTCTGTGTCTACTTCCTCAGGGATTTCGTTGACGCGTGGGAGCGGGTGAAGTAGGATCATGTTCTTTCGTGCCTGGCTGAGCATCATGGGATCGACGACGTAGGTATCCCTCGCGGCCAGGTACTCCTGCACTGCGTTCTGTTCGGCTAGGGGCCTGAGCGCATCTCTTCGCGGAGCGTCAAGGGCATCAACCGGCATCCCGTATACCTTCGCCGAGAGGTCTTCCATCTCCTGAGCGACGAACCGCTCCCGCTGTACGCGGGTCACATACAATACATCCAGTCCTCCTATTGCTTCTTGCAGGTCCTGCGTCTCTTCTACGGGCATCTCGCGGGAGCGTGCGAACTCGACGTACTCGGAGGGCATGGAGAGGCTTTCGGGCGCTATGCAGACGACTTTTACGTGGCAGTGGTCAATCGAAAGCAGCTTGATAAGCGAATGCACTGTGCGTCCGTTTCGCAAGTCACCGAGAAAGCCGATAGTAAGGCCGTCGATATTTGTGCCGAATCTGTCTTTGATAGTGTAGAGGTCAAGCAGCGCCTGCGTTGGGTGCTCTCCTGTGCCGTCGCCTGCGTTGATAATTGGCGTGGGGCGGTGGAGGGACATCCTGAGCGCGTCCGCCGCCTCCGCCGCCTCACGTGCCGCGCCACGGGTTGGGTGGCGCAAAACTATAGCGTCGGCGTAGCAGGCGATTGTCTTGATGGTATCGTGCAGGCTCTCGCCCTTCGTGACGGATGAGTAGTGAACGCCGCCTGCGGTTGAGATAACTCGGCCACCGAGTCTCTGGGTTGCCGATTGAAAGGAAAGGTCGGTACGGGTTGAAGGCTCATAGAACACGTTGGCGATAACGCGGTTAGCGAGAAGTTGCTCTGCCTGCCCAGTCTCGATCTGGCGGTCCATGCGCTGAGCCAGGGCAAAAAGCGCTTCTAGCGCCTCAGGTGTAAATTGCTCCACCGTGAGTATATGCTGGTAGGCGAGTTGCTTGAGATGGGTGTCGGTTGTGGAATAAACAGCCGCCATAAAATGGGTCCTCCGGGGTATGAGGTGAAGCCGAGGGCTGCCTGGTCAGCGTTTACATATGACGTCAGGTGCGAGTTTGATTATATCACGATGCGGCAAAGGTGTGGAGAGTGGAAAAAATATGCCGCGCTGGGCTAAGAAAAGAGGAAGCGGTAAATGCCTCCCTTATTAAAAACAGGACTGGCGGCTTATTTAAGCCGCCAGTCCTGTTGCTATTCGACCTGTATATCCATACAAGTCAGAGCAGCTATTTTCTCTTACTGGTGGTGGCCGCCCTCGTCATGACCGTGGTCATGCGTTGTTCCACCATGATCGTGGGTATGATCATGGCTGCCCATGCCGCTACCCATATTGCCGCCCTCGATCTCCTCTTCTGCGCGCTCGCCACCGGCAGCGCCCGTAGCGCCACCGATACCGGCTCCAGCAACGGCACCTATAGGTCCGCCGACCATGCCACCGACGATACCGCCTGTGACTGCGCCACCGGCACCACCCGCGCCAGCGCCGCCCATGTCATTGTCCATGTCGTCTTCCGCGGCGTCAGCAGCAGCAGCGCCACCGGCACCACCGATGCCTGCACCGACAGCAGCACCAACAGGACCGCCAACAGCAGCGCCTATAACGCCACCTGCTACGGCTCCACCGGCTCCACCCAGGGCTTCATTGCTCTTGTCGTCGCCTCGCACATCGCGTCCACCATCGTAGGCCATACCGTCGTTGTCGGTCGCCTCTTCGGCGGCATCGCTTGTGCCCTTGCCTGCTGCGGCACCAACTGCCGCGCCAACTGCTGCACCGGCTGCCATGCCAACCGGGCCACCAATAGCACCAAGCGCCGCACCTGTTGCTGCACCCGCGCCACCGCCGGCCGTAGCGCCGACTTCGTCACCTGCATCGTCGCCCTTGGCTGCGCCACCGGCTGCCGCACCGGCGGCTCCACCGATAGCCGCACCCAGGCCAACGCCGAGTGGTCCAGCCACGGCTGCACCGATTGCCGCACCTGCCACTGCGCCGCCGAGGCCGCCTGTTGCTTCCGCGCCTACTCCACCGGGACCCTTGTCTCCATCGCCGGTTGAGCCATAGCGATAATTAGGATCGGAGTAAAGAGTTTCAGCGTCACGGCGAACGTCGCGTGCGCCGTACTGGTTGAAGATGTTACGTGCGCTGCTTTCCTGGCCATCCGGCACACGTGCGGTTACGAGTACGCCACCGCGCTCGACGCCGGTCTGGTAGATACGAGCCTCTTCTTCGGGTACGCCTGCGTCAACGAGAGCGCCGATCAGGCCGCCTGTGGCAGCGCCGATACCAGCGCCAATGAGGGTTGTGGCGAGAGGACCTGCCGCTACGATAGGGCCAACGCCCGGTATCGCCAGTGCGCCAACGCCGACCAGCAGGCCGGCAAGACCGCCGAGCACGCCGCCGCCGACTGCGCCTGTAACAGCGCCACCGCCGCCACCGTCTCCGGTCTCTACTGTAGTCTCTGTTGTTTCTGTGCCTGAGCGCATAGCCACACTGATATCGCTAGCCGATATATTCATGCTGCGCAACTGCTCAATAGCGGATTGCGCCTGGTCCCGTGAGTCAAATAACCCAACGACTGTAGCCATTTTATACCTCCGTAAATATGTAAAGTGTATGTCTCGACTGCCTCACTGACTGTCCCACCGAGACGGTTGCGGGCACAGCGCGTATCATTAGTGCAAAATATATGCCACGGTCGCTTCCTAATGCATATAAAACAGGAAGGGTGACGCAGAGTCTACACGTCACCCTTCCTGTTTTATCCCTGCGCGATACCTGTCTTCCTGTGCGCCAGGTTTATGCTACGTTCGCCTCATCCAGGGCGTCGAGGGAGTCCGGCATGGGAGCCTGTGCATCGCCATGCCATAATCGTCTCATCTCGTCTGAGGTATCGAGGAGATAGTCCAGCTTACCTTCGGCCTCTACCTTGCCGTCCTTGAGAAGTATTATATGGTCGGCTCGTCGCAAAGCCGCCCGGCGGTGCGAAACTACAAGGCACGTTGCTGTGCGTCCACTGAAAAGACGGTTCCATAAAATATGTTCGGTTTCCACGTCGAGGGCGCTCGAAAGGTCATCGAAAACCATTAGATCGGCGTCCCGCACGAACATTCGCGCAGCGGCGGTCCTTTGTATCTGGCCCCCTGATAGACGCACACCTTTCGGCCCCACTATTGTTTGCAAGCCCTCTTCCATCGTTTCGAGATCGCGCTCCATGACTGCGGTATGCATTGCCGCATCGATGTTTGCCTTCTCATCAGGCATGCCCATGAGTATGTTGTCGCGGAGGGTCTCGCTAAAGAGTCTTGGCACTTGTGGCGTGTACGCGCTACGTGGGGGTACGAGGAAGGTCGCCGGGTCTTCTACAGACACGCTGTTCCACGTGATTGTGCCCGCTTCCCTGGGCAAGACGCCTAGTAACGACTGCAAGAGGGTGGTTTTACCTGCTCCAATCCTCCCTGTAATCACCGTGAATGAGCCTCGGTGCAGCGTGAAGCTGCTATTTTCAACCCCTTTGTCTGTGCCAGGATAATGGTATGTCAGGCCACGCACCGTTAGATGCTGTAGCTCATCTGTCGTTGCCTTTGGAGAATAAGGCACAGGCGGTGAAGGCTCATGGATGTAGACCTCAGACTGCTCGGAGAGGGTGCCAGTTGGCGCTGC
>JBDSDS010000296.1:0-3639 GCA_039920445.1 Chloroflexia bacterium | reverse complement strand
AGTTCGACCGGGGCTATATCTCGGCTTATTTCGTCACCAACACAGAGCGTATGGTCGCCGAAGTGGACGACCCCTATATCCTTATCACCGACAAGAAGATTTCTTCGGTGCAGGAGATTCTGCCGGTGCTCGAGAAGATGGTGCAGACGGGTCGCAAGGACCTGGTCATCATCGCCGAGGATGTTGAGGGTGAGGCCCTTGCCACATTGGTAGTGAACAGGCTGCGCGGCACGATCAACGTGCTGGGCGTCAAGGCCCCCGGCTTCGGCGACCGCCGCAAGGAAATGATGCGCGACATCGCCATCCTGACGGGCGGGCAGGTGATCTCCGAGGAGATTGGTCGCAAGCTCGACAGCGTGGCCCTGACTGACCTGGGTCAGGCCCGCCGCATTCGCTCGGACAAGGACTCGACCACCATCATCGAGGGCAAGGGCGACGAGAAGGCTATCAAGGCCCGTGTCGAGCAGATCCGCGCCATGATGGACACCACCACCTCGGACTACGACCGCGAGAAGCTGAACGAGCGCCTTGCGAAGTTGGCGGGTGGCGTGGCAGTTATCAAGGTTGGAGCCGCGACCGAGACCGAACTGAAGGAGCGCAAGCATCGTGTTGAGGACGCTCTATCTGCGGCCCGCGCTTCTATCGAAGAAGGTATCGTACCGGGCGGCGGCGTTGCGTTGGCAAACACTGTGTCGGCTCTCGACTCGGTTGAGGCTACGCCAGGCGACATCTACACAGGCGTGCAGATCGTGCGCCGTGCTCTCGAAGAGCCTCTCCGCCAGCTCGCCATAAACGCAGGCGAGGACGGCTCGGTGGTGGTGCAGAACGTGCGCCGTCTCCAGAAGGAGCAGAAAAACAAGAACCTCGGCTACGAAGTGATAAACAACGAATATGTCGACATGCTCGACAAGGGGATCACGGACCCGGCCAAGGTAGTGCGCTCGGCCCTCGAGAACGCCTCGTCTATCGCCTCGATGATCCTCACCACAGAGGCCCTCATCACCGACATCCCTGAGAGGGAGCCTGCGATGCCGGGCGGCGGTGGCGGTATGGGCATGGGTGGGATGGATTACTAAGCGAGGGATTTGGGGTTAATTGCCCCACCCTGATGGTTAGCTCAAAATAGAAAATGGGAAGGCTCGGATTTTGGTCCGGGCCTTCTTGATTTAGTCCTGGGGCGTTGGATATTTAGATATATTGTAGATGTGGGGTACATGTGATAATATTCTTGTATTGACGGGTATAATGAGGGATAGATGCCTGAGGCGCACAGAGAAAATGGTTATAGGTTTGGCTTTTTCAGCAACGAGAATATGGAACCGCCTCACATGCATATCAGGAAGGGCGAAAAGGAAGCGAAGTTTTGGTTGCGCCCAGGGGAAGTGGTAAAGAACTATGGGTTTAGTTCCAGGGAGCTAGGAGAAATTGAAGAGAACTATTGAGGAAGTGGAATGCGCATCTCAAAGATAAATACTGAGCCGGATGAAGTGTTCGCAAAGACAGTAGAATTCAAAGGCGAGTTTATGTAAGTCCATCTGGTTGATGGCCGCTATATTCGTGTGCCTATTAGTGAGTATTGCCGCCTGATGGAAGCTACGTTTGAGCAGCGCTTGAACTATGAAATCAGTTCCCACGGAATTACTATCCATTGGGAAGAGATAGATGAGGACCTGTCTGTATCAGGATTGCTTAGAGACTTCGGCGCAAGAACGGTTGCTTATGCCTAAAGCAGCCTGCTGGCAATTCTACAGAAAGGGGGTTCGGATTTTGGTCCGAGCCTTCTTTTCTTTAATGACTATGCAATGGTACAAAGTTTGCTTGGTATGTCTGGTCGGTATAATTTACACTTTAGAAAAGAAAAAGGAAAGTATGCTACTTCGATCAGGCAAAGACCGCGCGCGGTTGATGGCGTTTCTACTTATAGGGGTCGCATTGGTGATGGCATGTGGTAATGTTGCGACTATCGAGACAGATCAAGCGCCCTCTCCTACCCAAGACTCCGGTCAGGCGCCTGCTACCTGCGTCCCAGCCACGCGGGTAGCCGACCCAGAAGGCCAGGATACGGATGGCGACCGCGTACTTGGCGCGGCTGATAAGTGTCCTGCAGAGCCTGAGACGTATGATAAGGTGTTCGACACCGACGGCTGCCCCGACAACGGAATACAGGAGCTAATGGAAGTGGCCGCCCAATATATCAACGATTTCTGGGTAGCCGAGTTCAAGGAGGCAGGCGCTCGTTACGAGCCGCCGGCCGAGATCGTGCCTTATACCCGCGAAATAGATACGCTCTGCGGCCCCGCCGTGCTTAATAATGCCTTCTACTGCCCCAACTCTCACGGTATCTATTACGACCTCAATTTCTTGCAAGACCAGCTTGATAGTGACGGCGATTTCGCGCCCGTGACGATCCTCGCCCACGAATGGGGGCATCTGGTACAAGGCAACCTGGACCTCCTTAATAGTGGACTTTATAGCGTCCAACTCGAATTACAGGCTGATTGCTTCGCAGGGGCATGGGCCAACTATGCGGGTGAGCTTGAGATTTTGGAGGAGGGCGACCTTGACGAAGGCGCGACGGCTCTCTTCAAGGCAGGAGATGACAGCAATACCGCATGGTTCGACCCCCAGGCACACGGCCAGCCGGACCAGCGCATCCAATCCTTTGACATAGGCCTCAAGAGTAATACCGACGCCTGCTTCGAGGAATAAACGCAAGGCTATCAACGGGCGTTATTTGGACCTCAATTCTCTATATTGTTGGTGTGGAATTACTGCCCCATTCCCCAATCTGCCTCTTAACGGAGGTACTTGGAGGTGGGAAGGGTGCTAGGGCGTGTCTACAAAATCACAACGAGAGTAAAATAGAGGCTAGCACCAACATAGCCTTGTAGTTCTCAGCACGTTTCTCATAGCGAGTAGCAATCCAGCGAAACTGCTTGAGGCGATTGAATAGCCTCTCCACGATGTTGGGTAACTTGTATAGCTCCTTGTTAAAGCTGGCCTTGCGACCATGAACTTCATTGCTCTTGTGAGGGATAGTGTACCTGATGCCTCTGCGACGTAGATACAACCTGATACAACGACTGGCGTATGAGCGGTCTCCTACCAGGCGAGCAGGCTTGCACTTGGGTCTGCCCCTCCCGACCCGTTTGACAGCCCCACTTTCCATCAACTGCTCAAAGGCTACTGTATCGTGGCGCTCTCCTGGAGTGAGTAAGTACGTCATTGGCTTGCCTTTGCCTTCGCAACGCACGTGTACTTTAGTGGAGAACCCGCCTCTACTTCTGCCTAAAGCCTCTATTTGTGGGTCCCCCCCTTTGCCCCTGCTGCGTGCTGATGAGCACGTATCACGGAGCTATCTACAAATTGGATTTCCCACTCTACCTGGCCTCTGGTGTCAGCGTCCTTTTGCACCTGCGCCCATAGCTTGTCCCAGATGCCTTGTGCCCGCCAACGATAGAAGCGTGAGGAGACTGTCTTCCAGGAGCCGTAGCGTTCAGGCATGTCTCGCCACGGTGCGCCAGTCTTACTTATCCACAGGATGCCGTTGATGATGGTGCGATGGTCTAGCGATGAACGTCCTCTTTGCCCCTGGCGATTCTGCGGCGGGAGTAGAGGCTGTAGTCGTTCCCATTGCGC
>JBDSDS010000295.1:0-3767 GCA_039920445.1 Chloroflexia bacterium | reverse complement strand
TTCCGTTTGTGTGTATACCCATTTGTATTTCCCCTGCTTTATATACTTGCTTATGCAACAGTTTAGATTAATATCTTTACAATAATTATACCACGCGAGAGTCGATACCGTTCGCCTGCTACTACTTTGGGAGTGGCGAAATCCGAAGAGTAGGGGCGGACCCGTGTGTCCGCCCTATTCGTTAGCCATGAAGATTGTGGTTAGGAAACAAGGCGGACACGCGGGTCAGCCCCTACAAGTATTGCATCATCTAATTTAGCCACTCCCCGTTCTCTGATTATCCATCCTCCGCATCTGCACAGGGACCGGCAGTGCGGCGCAGTAATAATGGACGTGTCCCTGTGGCATCTTGTTGTGTCCCGGCTGCCCAAAGTACGCCATCCGCGACGGTTAGGCTTTGCAGGCGGGCCGCACGTCCAGGTATGGGATTGGCGATTGCGTGCCACTCCTGGCCGTCCCATCTCAGGAGCATGGGCAGGCTATAGGCTGGGTCGTCGGAGTATTCACCTGCTATCCAGATGTCGTCCGGTGCAAGCGACGCTATGTCGTGGGGGAAAGGTCCGTCACCCAACTTCGGCGTGTTGCCGCCCGACCATCGTGCTCCGTCCCAGTGAACCGCTATCGCTTCGTTGCCGTCATTGCCCGTGACCCACACATCATTCGGTCCGGTGGCGGCGACACCGTCCAGATAGCCACCTGGGTGGTCGACCGGCGTGGGCACCTGCTGCCACTCCCTACCATCCCAACGGATTACGTCCGTGCCCGCCGCCCACACGTCGTTCTTCGATAGCGCTTTCACGGCCAGCAAGTTATGCGAGCTATGCTCAGGAGACTTAGATTGCGCCCAGGCCGAACCGTCCCACCTGAAGATGACCATCTGCGGGTCTTTCCCTTCATCCGATAATGCTGTGCCGACTGCCCATACCTCGAAGCCGTCGATCAGGCCAACCCCGTTCAGCCCATTCTCCAGCAGGCCGGGGCTTGGCGGCAACCGAAGTTCCCATGCCTGACCATTCCAGCGCATGGCAAGATTGCGAAAGTTGCCAGTGCCCTCCGTGTACGCCCCGACTGCCCATACTTCATTGGCGGCAGAGGCAGCAACTGCATAAAGCTGGTTCTTGCTCTCCCCACCTTCCGAGACATTGGGACTCGGCACGGCGGCCCATCTTTCGCCGCCCCAATGCATAGTCACCGTCCTAGACCCACCTTCCGTGTTCGTTTGCTGGCCTACCGCCCAGATGTCATCCCCACTCACGGCAGCAATCCCACCTATCTGGACATCAAGATCGCCCAGCACAGGGGCAAGCACCTCGGCCCAACAGCCGGAGTCTACCTCACCTGCTTGTTGAACGGTATCGCCACTGACACAGCCGCCCAACAATAGGCAAGTGATGAACGCCATGAGAACCTTATATGGAAGTATCTTCATAGAATGGCGAGAAGTGTGACTGCTGTACCTAATATCGCCTGAAAAGCTGACGGCTGATAGCTTCCTACTCAAGATGTAGAACCGATTACAGCGCGAGTACCTTGACCTAATATGATATACTTTGTTATTGTAAACTGTACAACTAAATAACGACAGGCAGCGACCAGGACGAGTAGCCGCAAGTGCGGGCGACAGAAAGTAAAGCGCCACCGGCTGAGAGCCTTTACACACCCTGACCCGGCGAAAACCACCTGATAGCCGTAGCGCGGAAAGCATTGCTAGCATGCAAGTATGCGTTACCGGTAGGCCCCGTTACAGGCCCCACGAGGACAGGCTACTGCTTGTCGAACTCGGGTGGAACCACGTGAGCAACGCCTCTCGTCCCGTTTGGACGAGGGGTTTTTGATTTAAGGAACGTGAAACTAGGAGGTAGACACAATGGCTAATTATGGAGAGGTCCAGCAGGACCAACTATACAAGCTCAGACACAGCGCGGCGCATGTGATGGCGCAGGCGGTGGTGGAGCTTTATCCTGAGGCAAAGATCGCTATAGGGCCACCCATCGAGAACGGTTTCTATTACGACTTCGATCTCGGTAAGGATGAGGGCGGCAAATCGCGCACGTTCGCGCCCGACGACCTTGAGAAGATCACGAAGCGAATGCGCCAGATAGTCGCGGGCAAGCACCAGTTCAACTATCGTGAAGTGGCTGCGTCCGAGGCTAAGGAGCTTTTCAGGGACCAGCCTTACAAGCTCGAACTGATAGAGGGCTTGGAGAGAGGCGAAGTAGACGAGTACGGCAATGAGGTCGAGTCTGCTCCCATTATCAGCACGTACAAGCACGATACGTTTGAAGACCTGTGTCGAGGGCCGCACGTCGAGCATACGGGCCAGATACCGGCTGATGCCTTTGCCCTCATGAGTGTAGCCGGGGCATATTGGCGCGGGGATGAGCACAAGCCCATGCTCCAACGTATCTACGGCACAGCCTGGCCAAACAAGAAGGAGCTGAACGAGCACCTCCAGATGCTCGAAGAGGCCAAGAAGCGCGACCATCGCAAGCTAGGCCGCGAGCTTGATATCTTCCTCTTCGATGATGAGGTTGGCCCCGGCCTGCCGCTCTGGATGCCCAGGGGCGCGATCATCATCGAGGAGCTTGAGAAGCTAGCCAAAGAAATGGAGAAGAAGGCTGGGTATGACCGCGTTCGGACGCCCCATCTCACGAAGGAAGCGCTATTTATCAGGAGCGGCCACCTGCCTTACTACGCCGAGAATATGTACCCACCAATGGAGTTGGAGGGGGTTGTTTACTACATCAAGCCGATGAACTGTCCCTTCCACCACAAGATATTCGGCGCAAGGCCGCGCAGCTATCGCGAGCTACCTGTCAGGCTGGCAGAATACGGTACTTGCTACCGCTACGAACAGAGCGGCGAGCTTTTCGGCCTGATGCGGGTGCGCTCGATGCAAATGAACGACGCCCATATCTACTGCTCGGAAGAGCAATTCGAGCGCGAGTTCCTCGGCGTGGTCGATATGTATCTTGAGTACTTCAAGCTCTTCGGCATTGAGAAGTATGTGATGCGCCTCAGCACGCACCATAAGAAAGGGTTGGGCAAGAAGTACGTCGATAATGAGCGACTCTGGCTCAAGACGGAGCAGATGGTGCGCCAGGCGATGATCAATGGCAACGTGCCATATGTGGAGATACCGGACGAGGCTGCCTTCTATGGCCCCAAGATCGACGTACAAATCTGGAGCACGATAGGCCGCGAGTTCTCGCTGGCTACGAACCAGGTAGACTTCGCTGTACCGGAGCGGTTCGACCTGACGTTCGTCAATAACGAAGGTAAAGATGAGACACCTCTATGCATCCACCGCGCCCCACTCGGCACGCACGAGCGCATGATCGGCTTTTTGATCGAGCACTACGCGGGCAACTTCCCGGTGTGGCTCTCACCCGAACAGGTGCGTGTCATCCCGATCTCCGACTCGCATAACGAGTATGCTTCCGGCCTGCTGGCTCAACTTCAAGATGCGGGCATCAGGGCAGAAGCCGACCTGGAGTCTGACCGCATGAACGCCAAGATCAGGAAGGCGCAACTGATGAAGGTGCCGTACATGCTGGTCGTGGGCGACAAGGAGATGGAGCAAGGCGTGGTATCGCTACGCAAGCGGGACGGCAGCCAGCAGAACAACCTGCTGGTGGCTGAGTTTATCGCGATGGCAAGTGAAAGGATTGTAGCGAGGTCGGCGGAACTGTAGATGAAACGTGAATTATCAATTATCCTTGGTACTCGTATACGGCTGATGCAAAGTCAGATTAGACTTCAAGGGC
>JBDSDS010000294.1:0-9095 GCA_039920445.1 Chloroflexia bacterium | reverse complement strand
CAGGTATGTCTCCGATACCCAAAAAGAGCCTGGCTACGCCGACTGCGATAAGCCCCATAATGCCGAGCACGAAAATATAAGTAGGCACAGAAAAGATATTACCCGCCTCACGCACACCGCGCAGGTTGGCAATAGTGACGAGCACGATAACGCCCAGGCAGAGTTCAACCCTGAGCTCCCGGAACATTGGAAAGAGAGAATAGACAGCCGCGATCCCCGCCGACACGCTGACCGCCACCGTCATCGTGTAGTCAATCAGGATAGATGCGCCCGCCGCGAGACCGGGTAGCGTCCCCAGGTTGTCTTTGGCGACGATGTATGATCCGCCGCCTCGCGGGTACGCTGCAATGGTCTGTCTGTACGAGGTGGCTACAATAGCCAGAAGCAGCATCACGGCAAAACCGATAGGCATCATGACTGACAGCGCACCCGTGGCAGCCGCAAGAATCAAGACGCGCAATATCTCCTCGGTGGCATAGGCAACAGACGACAACGCATCCGAGGAGAAGATAGCAAGCGCCTTTACTTTCGTAAGACGCTCATGCATCGCTAGCTCGTTGCTGATCGGTGCGCCGATCAAGGCTCGCTTGGTGGCGCCTGCGATCCGTCCAAAACCGCTGCGCGGCGCCTCGGTCGCAAGAGATGCGCTTAGAATGCCACCAGGCTTCCGCCGGAACGGCCCTATGTCACGCCGGTATTGCACGTGACGATCACCAGGGTGGCTCCCCTTGATAACTTCATGCTGCCGTAGGTCGTGCCGTACCCTGTGCTCTTGAGCAGTTGGCTTGCTCTCTGTTGCCTCAGTTGGCGGCAGAGCGTACTCTTTGTCGGGCGTGATATCAGGCTTAGGGTCTGGTTCCTGCGTGCTCATACTGTTTCTTTATCTCCCTGGGGATTTCAGGCATGGTTGTTGTTTATTGCCAACATATAATCTTACGGCGCAGCGCATAAGCAATGTATAAAGACAAGGGGCATAGAGATAAGAGAAACATAAGTGTTTAGTTCAACGCTTTCAGAAGCCGAGCAACCACAATAAGTGATAAAATGGGTAAGGCTATAAGATAACCCACAGAGGAATTAGAAACCTGCTTATGAGTCAACGTCCGGGCAACCCCATAGTCCGCCGCGTGCGCCCCGCATCACGTCGTCAAATGCAATGGTGGCAAACGATAGGCGATGTAACGAACCCGAACACGGGAGCAACAATTCTACCTCGTATTCTCAGGTATGGGGGTACTCTGGCTGCCCTCTCAATCGTTACTGGGTTGCTCTTCCCCGTGCGTCAGACCATCGGCCTCCTGAACATCGGTATGGTCTTCTTGATAGTGGTGGTGGGCGCAACGGTGCTGGCGGGCCGACATGCGGGCATCGCGGCGTCGATTCTTGGATTCGCGCTCTTTAACTTCTTCCTCGTCCCGCCTTACTTGACCTTCGTTATCTCCGACCTGGAGAATATTCTGGCCCTGTTCGTATTCCTCGGAGTTTCCTCGCTGATTAGCAGTCTGATTGCGGATGCGCGTGAGCAGGCCCGCAGGGCGCAGCGGCGAGCAGAGGATGTCTCACGCTTGTATGAGTTGAGCCAGGCCATCGTCGGCGCCCAGCGTATCGATGAGGTGCTTCCCGCTATCGTACGCAAGGTAGCCGACGTTTTTGAGACACGTGCCTGCTGGCTATTACTTCCACAAGATGGGGCACAAGATGGCGGGCGCCTGGCTGTCGCGGCGCAAGCCAACCATGACGCCGCCTTAACCCAGAAGGACCTGTCTATAGCCGAGTGGGTGTTCCGGCATGGAAGTGGCGCTGAGCAGGGTGGGTTTACAACCTCGCCCTTCCGCGACCAGGCAACTAGCCGACTGGTGACTTTCGTGCCACTTCACGCAGCCATGAGGACTATCGGAGTTTTAGGGGTTGCGGATAAAAAAGACGCACGACCCTTCACCTCGGACGAGAAGACCGTGTTGGCGACTTTCGCCGACCAGGCAGCCGTTGCCATCGAGCGTCTCTCTTTGCTCCGCGAAGCTCAACGCGCTGAGATGCTTACCCGTACCGACGATCTGAAAACTGCCCTCATGTCGGCGGTATCCCATGATCTCCGCACCCCTCTCGCATCGATCATGGCGTCTGTTACCAGCCTCATGGAACCTGGTATCGAATGGGCCGAGGAGACGCGGCGCGACTTTCTTGAGGATATATACGACGAGGCACGCCGCCTGAACCGTCTTGTCGGTAATCTGTTAGATATGTCTCGTATCGAGGGCGGGGCGTTGCACCCGGAAATAGCCTGGTACACAATCGGAGAAGTTATCGAGTCGGTAGTACAGCGTCTGGAGCCGCTCTTTACGAACCACACATTATCAGTGCAAATAGACGAGGCTATACCCCTACTGCAGTTCGACTTCACGCATATCGATCAGGTGTTGAGTAATCTCATGGAGAATGCGCTAAACTACACCCCACCCGGCACATCCATCAGTGTAAAAGCAAGACAGATAGGCAACCATGTAGAGGTAGAAGTAGCCGATACCGGCCCTGGAGTGGACGCCAGGCACCTAGCTCACCTTTTCGACAGGTTCTATCAAGCAGACAGAAGGCGGCGATCAGGCGGTACAGGCCTGGGGTTAGCCCTCAGCAAAGGGCTGGTAGAGGCACATGGTGGAAGCATCCGGGCAACCAACCGAACAGGCGGTGGACTGGTGGTCACTTTCACGCTACCGCCCCCGCTTCTCTCTTCCCCATCTCCAAAAATAGGCTCTAGTGACGCTACGCTCGCCGAGGCCAGGACGTAACGGATGCGGGACCTACGCGTGCTTATTATAGATGACGAGCCTGCCATATCGAGAGTGCTGCGCCCGGCGCTTCAAGGGCACAAGTTTATCGCAGCCACCGCAGCCACCGGCGCCGAAGGATTAACCCAACTGGAGAGTTTCAAGCCCGATCTAATACTCCTTGATTTGGGGCTTCCCGATATTGATGGTGTTGATCTCGCCAGGGAGATACGCGAGCGCACAGACGTACCTATCATCGTCCTTTCTGTGCGTGAGTCGGAAGGTGACAAAATAGCAGCCCTCGATGGAGGAGCAGATGATTATCTGACCAAGCCCTTCAGTATGGGCGAGTTGATGGCACGTATACGCGTCGCCCTGCGCCACTATGATCAGGCTCCCAAGTCTCCTGTGATGCCCCAGCCTATCTCAATAGGTAACATTATGCTCGATTCTGAGCGCCATGAGTTAGTAGTAAATGGCGCCCTTGTCCACCTCAGCCCTACCGAATTCAACCTCCTTGAGACGATGATGAGCAACGCCGGCAAACTCCTTACACACCGCACTCTGCTGCACAAAGTATGGGGGCCGGAGTACACAAGCGAGACCCAGTTGCTGCGCGTCTACATCGGCCAGTTGCGAGGCAAGATCGAGGCGCGGCCAGAGCGACCTGCCTATATACTTACAGAGCCGGGCATCGGTTATCGCTTCCGAGACTCCGCATAAAGAGTCAACAACCTTGAAGATAGGAGACCTATGGTTAGCATTGATCAAAGGGGCAGCAATATGACACACGTCGCTATACTACACTCAGTTCAGGTCGGTACTCCACACCACTACGGCGCGGAGGGCACGCAAGAGCCTATCGAACGAGCCTGGGATACATCGTTCTTCCGTGCGCCGACCGTTGAACCGCGTTGGCTTTTCACCACCCATCTCGAGGGCAACGCCCAGGCAGACACCAAAAACCACGGCAAACCCGACCAGGCAGCGCTCATGTATGCCGCCGCGCATTATCCCCTCTGGCAAGCAGAACTGGGCCTGCCTGATATTGGCCCTGGCGGATTCGCCGAGAACTTCACCATAGATGGGTTGAGCGAGGAGACCGCCTGTATAGGGGACATCTATGCTATAGGCGAAGCGCGAATCCAGGTCACGGGGCCACGCTACCCCTGCTGGAAGATAGAGCGGCGCTGGGGCATAGAGGGACTCACCGCGCGTGTAGCCGAGACGGGACGCACAGGCTGGTATTGCCGTGTGCTGCAAGAGGGGTTAGTTGAGCCGGGATTACCTGTCGAACTCGTTGAGCGTGCCTATCCGGAGTGGACCGTTGCCCTTACCAACGACTTCGGTCATTCACGCAACAAGGACATCAAAACGGCAAAGGCCCTGGCCGCCTGCCCTCTCCTGAACGAGTTCTGGCAGAAGCTGGTCGTCCGCCGAGCACGTGACCAGGGGTGATGCATGGAATTACGAATTAGGGAGTTAGCCGTCAGCTATCATCTACGCACTAAACAACGAATTACTTTGCGTTCTTTGCTTCCTTTGCGTCTTTGCGTTTAATTCGTATTTCTCTAAGCTACTAGCTGTCGCCTGTCAAATATTCCTGTAACGCATCCGCATAAGCAAGCGCAATTGCCTGCCGCACGCTCTCTTTTCTAAGTTGAGTCAAATGCTCCGGCCATGAGACATACAAAGACTCAGACAAGACCCCCGGCATAACGAGGGCGCGCACGTGCCTCGGTGGGAGGGCTGGCCCCAATACAAACATATGCAGGGGCGGATCCGAAGGGTCTGCATCAAGGTCGGTGAGAAGCTCACCGTTATATTCATCGCTCCCCGACGCATCAAGATTCGTCCGCAGGTAGTCGAGGACTAACCGCCCCAGGCGCTTGTTCTCCTCAGGGAAGTCGCAATCCGAAGCGCCGCAATATATTACTTGCAGGTCTGTCTTGGTCTCCGGGTTGAACCTGCCGGCATTGGCGTGGATGCTCAGAAAGACTTCAGCACGAAAATCGTTGGCGACGTCTATCCGCGCCTGTAAGTCATCCGTGTACCCACCTACCGCGCCATCGCCGTTGACATCAGCGGGCCAGGGAATAGTGAATGTCTCAGCGTTCTCCCGTGTGAGCACCACACCGGCACCACGAGCCGTCAGAATATCGCGGGCGCGCATTGCCACGTCAAGGTTGAACTCATCCTCAGACAAAACCAGTTTGCCCGTGTCAGGGTCCAGCACCACAGCGCCCAGGTCCTCTCGCGGCCCATGCCCAGGATCAAGAGCAATTCGCCTCCCTGAGAGCGGAAGCGGTGGGTTGGCGGTCTGGGTGGGCGAGGCTTCGGCAGGGCTTGCAACACGCGTGACAACCACAGGGGATGTATTCGATGACGGTGCGTCCCCAGGTGGGGCGGGAGTCGGCTCTACCAGGGCGACTGATAGAGTGCCATCAGTCTGACCGGCAACATAGACAAACTGCATGATCCCGCACGCCCCAGCCGTCAATATCACAGCCAATAACAATGTGCCCACCACGCCCCATACTTGCCGGCCGGGGAGTTTCTCTAGTGATGTCTTCAATGGAGTTCGTAATCTCATGCCTATATTTTACAGGTCATTCAAGCATTGGCAAGCCCCCGATGCATTCAACGGCAACTACAGTGCGCTCGGTTAGCCCCAATTGTATAATGAAGGTTCAAAGTTGTCTGGCACTCTAAACCTTGAACCCTCACCGAACCTTGAACCTTAAACCCGCCCCCATGCGAGGTAAGCCATGACCCTCTTGTCTAAAGATGAATTACTCCAGCCCGTACTGGAATGGATAGACTCACAGAGTGACTCTGCAATCGTTGATTTACAACGATATTGCCGCCAGCCGAGCGTCGCTGCCCAGGATTGGGGCATGGCAGACATGGCCCAAATCGTCGCTGACGACCTGCGGAAGATGGGCGCAGATACCACGCTTGTACCTACGCGAGGCTATCCGGTAGCGGTGGGGCGGCTAGACGGAAACAGCCTGAGCCGCTTGATGATTTACAACCACTATGACGTGCAGCCGCCGGAGCCGATAGAAGAATGGCGCGTCTCTCCGTTTGATGCGGCAATCGAAGATGGGCTGCTGGTAGCAAGAGGCGTGGCCGACAACAAGGGAAATGTGGTGGCGCGCCTATGGGCGGCACGAGCGTGGCTGGCCGTACATGGCTCGCTACCGTGCGGAATTACCTTCGTGATAGAGGGTGAAGAAGAGGTAGGCAGCCCGCATCTCGGCGAGTTCGCGGCCCAGAACCGAGAGTTGTTGCAGGCTGATGCGTGCCTGTGGGAAGCGGGTTACCGTGAGGAGAGCGGCGCTCTTATGCTCTACGCCGGGCTTAAGGGGATGCTTTATGTAGAATTGCGGGCGCAAGGTGTTGACTATGACCTCCATTCCAGCAACGCTAACCTTGCCCCTAATGCGGCATGGCGGTTGGTCGAGGCGCTTTATTCTCTGCGCGACGCGAACTGCAGGGTGTTAATCCCAGGATTTTATGATGATGTGCGCCCGCCCACCGAGCGCGAGATGGAGTTGATGCGGCAAGCGCCTATAGAGGCGGATGCGCTAAAGAAGCGGTGGGGTATAGACCGCCTACTCGGGCCTTCGCAAGACCCACTCGACCTGACAGCCCGCAGCCTGTTCGAGCCAACCTGTAATATCGCGGGCTTGATCAGCGGCTATGGAGGCCCGGGTACAAAGACAGTGCTCCCAGCCCGTGCCATTGCCAAGATCGACTTCCGCCTGGTCCCCAACCAGAACCCTGAACGCATACTGGCTTCCTTACGCTCCTATCTGAAGGATGGCGGCTTCCCAGATGTAGAAGTGGTTGAACTGGAAGGTACAGAATGGCCTGCTCAGAGTCCTGTTGAGACACCTCTCATGGAGATAATGGCGCGTACCGCCCTTGCGATATATGGCAGTGAAGCCCGTATTATGCCGCGAATGTCCGCGACGGGACCAATGGAGCAGTTGTGCCAGCGACAAGGTCTGCCCGCTGTGGGTGGGGCAGGCGTAGGATATGCAGGCTCCCGAACTCATGCGCCTAATGAGAATATCAGGCTAGATGATTTCATCCTGGCCATCAAGCATGTAGCGGCGATAATTGGGGAGTTTGGCAGGTAAGTCGGGGCTAGGTCTCGAAATAGGAAAAGGAAAGCGAATATGCCTTTGCCGATAATGGATATAATAGTAAAGGTCGCCATTGTCGGAGCAGGGTACAGCACTTTTGTTAGCTTACTACTGGAGGGAACACGTGAGCCAAACAGATCCAATGGATAATCAACAGGGACGTTACATTCAAGCGAATGGCCTTAATATACATTATGAGGAATATGGAAAGGGCGAGCCACTGATATTGCTACATGGCGGAACTGCAACGCTGCAATCGTGGCAGGAGCATATTCCACAGTTTGCTGAGCACTTCAGGGTTATCGCGCTGGATAGTCGTGGGCACGGCAAAACAAACAATCCAGATGGGGAATTAATCTATAGCAAGATGGCGGATGATGTGGCCGCTTTCATTCAGGCTTTAGACCTGAACAAACCGTTTGTTTTCGGATACAGTGACGGGGGTCAAATCACGTTGGAACTTGGCATGCGTTACCCTGCCCTGACAAGTGCCCTGGTTCTTGGCGGCGCATGTTACAGATTCCCGGAACAATATTTCGAAGCGTTAAAGGGGTTCGGCGTTGATAAACCTGGGACCGTTCCCTTCAATTTTGAGCGATTGCAAACAGAAGATCCGGATTGGGTGCAGACTTTGAAAACTGAACACGCACGCATCGATGATCCAGATTACTGGAAGATATTAATGGAGCAAATCTCTAGATTGTGGTGGAACGTGCAAGACTATCGGGTAGAGGACCTTCAAAAGATTACTGCGCCTACGCTGATCCTCCAGGGCGACAGGGATGAAGGTGTCGATGTCGAGCAAGCAGTTGAGATGTACCGAGGCATCCCCAATGCAGAGTTAGCGGTTTTACCCAATGCGAGTCATAGGCAGCTTGATGGATTATCCAACAGTATTGTTATCGACTTTCTCAATCGCTATACAACGCGCTCCAATACAGCCCTCGGCGATTAGCAGCTCCGCCAAGTTTTGTCCTCAGAGGTCTGCATGAACCAGCGAAGAAGCGTAATCATTGGGGCTGGTCACAACGCCCTAGTCTGCGCCTGCTACCTCGCCAAAGCAGGGCATGACGTCACCGTATTCGAGAAACGTCATGTCGTCGGTGGCGCGGTCAACACCGAGGAGATGTGGGACGGCTATCAAGTGGATACCTGCTCGGTAGTTCATATCCTCATCCATAAGACCCCCATCATCGAAGAACTGGGTCTTCATAGGTTCGGCCTCGAATATATGCAGATGGACCCCTGGGGCTTCGCGCCATTCCCTGACGGGTCACACATCATCTTCTACCGCGACCTCGCCCGCACCTGCGAGTCTATTGCAGCTATATCCGAGCAAGATGCCTCGGCTTACAGAGACTTTGTCACAAAGTGGGATGGCTTCAACCAGCAAGTATTCGATCTGTTCTCCAGGTCACCCGCGCCTGGGGCAGCCATCGGCGGGATAGCGCGGCGCACTGCATGGGCACAGATAAGAAGTCGTGGGCAGGCCGATCCCTCTATGTCCGGTCTTCCGCTCCTCAGGACGGTGCTGGGCAACTACGGTCGTATGCTCGACGAGACCTTTACCAGCCCGCAGGTGAAGGCATCCATAGCCTGGATGGCAGCCCAATCCGGCCCCCCACCTTCCGAGATAGGATCGGGCGCGCTGGCAGGCGCGCATAGCCTCTACCACGACGTAGGCGCGACCCACCCTCGAGGCGGCTCCGGTATGCTCGCCCAGGCCCTTGCACGCTGCCTGGAGCACTACGGCGGCAAAGTAAGGTGCAACGCTTCTGTCGAACATGTACTGTTACAAAATGGGAGAGCGCGAGGCATAAAACTACAAGGCGGAGAGTGTATAGAGGCAGACCTGGTAGTATCCGGCACCCACATCCAGACCACTCTCCTCGACCTGCTTGGCCGCGAAAATCTCCCCCAGCGAACACGCACCCAGGTCGAGTCTCTCCGCGTCGGCAATGGTATCGGCATGACGGTCCGGTGCGCCGTAAATGAACTCCCCAATTACACCGCTCTGCCCAGTAACCCGCACAATGCGCCAGGCGCCCAATATCATGGCATGCAGCTTATTTGCCCAAGCGTCGAATACCTCCAGAGTGCATACAACGACGCCCAGAGCGGCCACCCCGCACAAAAGCCCGCCCTCGTGGTAATGACCCCTTCCGTCGTCGATCCG